>JAZFSF010000025.1:0-2710 GCA_036446055.1 Bathyarchaeia archaeon
ATCAGCACGTACCATTCGTAACCGTTGTTAACAACAACTCGAGCCTTGCCATGGTAAGACCGATATCTGAGGACGTGAAAAAGAAGCCTCCACAAATATTTTACAGCGACTTCGTTGAACTCAACTATGCAAAAATCGCCGAAGACTTCGGTTGCTACGGGGTGCGAGTTGAGAGACCAGGAGAGATAGTAGATGCACTAAACGACGCCTTTGACTCCGGGAAACCTGCCGTCATAGACGTCGTCACAGACATAAGGGAGCATGCCCCAACTGGACCAAATCGAGCGAAAAGATTTGCACCGTTAAATCTTCCAGTTTACTAACAAGTCTAATCAATCTTGGACGTAAGGAAAAAAAGGACTTCAAGTCAAGGAGGCAAACTCCTATTTTCTTTTTTTTATTAAAGCATGTATAACAGGCGCTACTGACTTCAAACTAGTTCACTTTGTCAAGTACAGAAATAAAGAAGTTAGCTAACCAGCAAACCCAGATTAATTGTAAAAGTTGTAGTACTCAATTTTAATAACTTGTTTGCTAACAAACTATTTAAAAGTTATACGCCCTTCAGAATTACCTTGATGAAGTTATGGGTATAAAATTTAAAACGCCGATCGTAGCTGAACCCAATAAGTTCTCCTGGTTCGATGTAGAGTTGCCAAACCCAGGTCCCTATGAAGTTATCTTTCGGAATAAAGCTTGTCTCATATGCGGCAGTGATCTCCACTCTTACAAGGGATTACATCCATTCGCTTCCATCCCGACATGCACTGGGCACGAGGTCGCAGGGGAAGTGGTCGAGATTGGAAACAAAGTAACTACCTTGACGGTAGGGGACAGAGTATATGTTGCAGGTACGGGTGCAGGCACCATGCCTTGTGGACAGTGCTTCTACTGTGTAAGAGGTAACCCTCGGTGCTGCGTGAACCCTTATAAATCGACAAGTTTCAAGATAGGCGGCAAGGTAGTCAGCCGTTTCCCAAGCGGATTTGGTGAATACTCTATAAATCATGAAGCAAGAGCATACAAGATTCCGGATGACGTTTCATTCTACGAAGCCGCTACGACAACTGACGTCGCCTACGTGACTGGTGTGGTTATACGCTCTGAGGGCGGAATCGGTAACTCCGCCGTGGTAATCGGTGCTGGGCCTATCGGACTCCGCACCCTGGAAGTCGCAAAAGCTGCAGGGGTATCTCCAATATTCGTCTCTGAACCCTTAGACTATCGATTGAAGAAAGCCAAGGAGTTAGGAGCAGACGCGGTGATCAACCCGATGGAGGAAGATCCTGTCAAGCGGGTGATGGAACTCACTGACGGTGCAGGTGTGGACATCGTTTATGATGTTGCTGGGAACTTGAGAGCCACGCAACAGGGTCTTGACATGGTGAATACGCGGATCGGCGGCGCAGGTCGCATCTACCTAATGGGTTTGTATGAAGCCCCAAACAATAATCTAACCTTTAACGTCTCAGAGTTAATGCATAAGGCGGGAAGTATATCAGCGGAATGGGGCCGTGGCGGTGGTCGTGGTATCATCCAAGCATCGTTGAACATGATGAGCCAGAAAAAACTGCATATTCTGAAGTGGATTACCCATAAGATACCTGAGGAACGAGCCGACGAAGCCATGAAAATGCTGATCGAGAAGCGAGAAAACGCCATAGGCGTCGAAATCATCCATTAACTCGTTTTGTTAGCTAGCTAAAACAATGTACTGATAAAAAGACCAATACCAAACAACATCTCATCATAGTCCCAAGTCGCTTTCCGAAAACACAGCTCGCTAACTAAAAATACTAAAAATATTCGATTAGCTAACCACATAATATTACTCTTAAACTAATTGACAACTAACGTTACATTAGTATAAACAAAAACATTGTTAGCTTTATATTATTACTGGTACAGTTTCACCTGTGTGGGCGAGCAGCGCGCGCGCTAAGTGTCCTAGAGGAACTCGGAGACTTCGTCTACTGACCTCCTTTTTGGTGCAACTTTATTTTTTTCCTTTTCTGATGGCCATCCAAGGGAAACAGCGGCTACCAGCTCCCATGGTTTATCGAGGTAATTTTCCAGGTCTTCAATCGCAAAATATATGTTGTTAATCCATAGACTGCCCAAACCAAGGCTATACGCCATCAACAACATATTCTGGATGGCAGCGGACACTCCCTGAAGCTCTACCATATGTCCAAGTTTCCTAGCGTTACTCAGCTTTCGTTTCACGAACAACTCCTCGATTCCACCTGCATTCCATATCATCACAAGAACAGGAGCTTCTTGCATAATCCGACATGAGTTCACGGAGGAACCCGTTGATTTTGATCCCATCTCTTTGAGACGCTCTTGAAGCTTTGAATGGAAAAAGTCGGTTAACCCCTCTTTTTCTGATCCGGTGAATACGGTGAACCTCCATTGCTGTCCATTGTGTCCTGAAGGAGCCCAAGTTCCGGCTTCAATCACCTTACGAACGAGTTCAACGGGTACTGGTTCATCAGTATAGCTCCGTACGCTTCGTCTCCCTTTTATCGCGCTCTCAAGTTCCATACAATCAACATCACAATTATCATCAATTAATTACTTAATCATTTGGTTAGGAAAAACAAACTTAACATAAATAACTTTAGCGCGCGCTTAACTCTGGAATACGGTCTCCTCCGGGCTATACCAAAGATTGAGCTAGAGAATATTCCCCTTATAGTCATGCACA
>JAZFSF010000026.1:0-3083 GCA_036446055.1 Bathyarchaeia archaeon
TCGAAATATTCTTTAACTCTGCGTGGAGAAAAACAGAATTATGAGTTCAGTTGAGTTGTCGGAGGAGACCCTCCGACGATTGATGGAGCTTAAAAATCACTGGAGCTACACGTATCGAAAGGTCACCAATCCCGATGTCGTTAAGATGATCGAGGAGTTCAAATTGAGGGTGTTCGGGTATAACAGCTATACCCCGGTGGATGAGATTGAAGGGATAGCTAAGTCAAAGAGTAGGGAGCAGTTAGAGAAGGAAAACGATAGGTTTTCGAGTGGTATGAGGGAGCTCCTCAAGTCGGGGCACGATTTCGAACCGGAGTACACTATAGATGAGCATATCAGAAAGATGGTCGAGCTGATCGATCAGAGTGATGAAATACCCCCGCCCATGTTCTAGCCATACGATTAACCATTCCCATTCTCCCGCATAAGGAACATCCGATTCATACCTGATATCATGGCCTCTACACTTGCCATCACAATGTCCTCTCTGGCAGCTCTGCCGATGGCTACGTTGCCTTTTGTATCCTCCAGTTTTATCATAACCTCTGCCAGGGCATCTGATCCGCCCGTTATGGCCTCAAGGTGATACTCCGTTAGTTGGAGTTCGCCCAGGTCCTTGACTACACTTCTTATGGCGTTCAGGGCAGCGTCAACTGGTCCAACTCCGATCTCAGCGCCCTTTATCCACTTGTCCTTGAACTTTAGTGTCACAGAGGCAGTGGGCGTTATACGATTCCCCGTCATAACCGCCAGCTCTTCAAGGTCGATAAACTTTTCCTGGCTCTTCACCTCGCCTACAATTGCTTCTGTTATGGCTTGGAGGTCAACGTCGGTGACCTTCTTGCCTTTGTCACCGAGGTCCTTTACACGCGTTGTGATATCCGTCAGTTGTTCCTTTGATACCGTAAAGCCCATGTCCTTCAGCATGGCATCTATTCCATGAGCACCGGCGTGTTTACCGGACAAGATACGTCTTTTGTGGCCCACCATCTCGGGCGTCATGACCCCGGGTTCGAAGGTGGCGCTCTTGGATATCACACCGTGGGTGTGTATGCCGGACTCATGGGAGAAGGCATTCTCGCCTACGATGGGGAAATTCGGGGGCATCTTTATACCCGTGAGCCTCTCAACAAGCCTGGATGTCTCGTAGAGGTACTGGGTGTTGATGTTGGTCTTCACGCCGTATATGGATACAAGGCTCATAACCGCCTCTTCCAGGTCCGCATTTCCAGCCCTTTCCCCAAGGCCGTTTACGGAAACCTGCATTTCTCTGGCACCCGCTTCAACCGCCGCTAAGGTATTGGCAACGGCCAATCCAAAATCGTTGTGGCAGTGGACGTCGATCGGGATTTTTACGTTTTTGTAAACCTCGTTGGTTAGGGTCCTCATGGCTTGAGGAATCATGACCCCTACGGTATCCGGGATATTGATAATATCTGCACCAGCATCCTCGGCAGCCTTGAAAATCCTGATCAAATACTCATTATCTGTCCTAGTTGCATCCATAGCGGAGAAGAGGCATTTAACACCGTGGTCTTTGATGTATTCTACGGACTCAGCCGCCATCTTGACGACTTCTTCCTTGGACTTCTTTATGGTGTACTTTATTTGTATATCACTCGTGGATACGAAGGTATGAACTAGGCCAACATCGCAATCTAGGCATGCGTCGATGTCCTCTTTTTTGACCCTGGACAATCCACAGATGGTGGAGTCTAATCCCGCTTTAGCGATCTTCATAACCCCTTCTCGTTCCCCCTTTGAAGATATCGGGAAACCGGCCTCGATGATGTCGACTCCCAGCTTGTCCAGTTGCCTAGCTATCACTAGCTTATCATCACTCGTCAAAGAAACGCCTGGAGTCTGCTCGCCATCACGAAGAGTTGTATCGAAAATACTAACCTTGTCCGGGAGGTTCATCCCCTTCTTAGCTTCACTTATGGCGTAAAAAGTAATCCCGCCCTTTCATTTTCTATCCTCGCTCCAGATTAGCTGGCTCCGAATATAAATCTTCCCTTTGTTCTTTTGGTAGCTTTGCTGGTTCCTGAGGCGGTTTGGATGATTCCCCATCATCATCGTCCGCCGATTCGCGCACCATGCTCTTCATGTCTTCATAAATAACCTTGAAATCGTCCTCCACATCGTATATCTTGGTGTCGAGGGCCTTTAGCTTCTCAAAGATTCTAGAAAGCTTTTCCGAGTATGAACCGCGGTTCTTCATCATCATTCCCATCTGATACAGGAATTTGATCCTCTTGCTTCTCTTAATACCCGAAAGGACTACCATGACTTCGACATCGTTTTTATCGGAAGCAGGTATGTCCCCGCCCCTAACTTCAACTCCACCAATGTTCTTTTCAACCCAGAGCCTGGCAGGTATGCTGCCCATGAAATCGAGGTATTTCTTGGGCCCCGAGACCACAACTAGGGCCTTTTTTGTATCCGATATATCGAAAGGTAATAACGTACCTTTCACAGCCTTCTCTGTTAAGGAAACCACCATTTCTGGTTTGCTAATATTTTCAATCCGTTTTGTAGAAATACCATTTCGTCCTTCTTCAATACCATAGCTACCGATGCCGAGGCTTGAGACACCGCTCAAGGTATTCGTCAAATCCCCCGCACTCACAACATGTCCCCCGAGGTCTTCCTTGGTCTTGTAATTCCCGATCTGGAAGAGCTCGCTGAAATGCCAATAAATTTTTTCATTCATGTGGTTGTACCAGGTTCTAAGACGCCTGCCTTCTCTGAGCAAATCATTGTCAACGGGGAAAATGGCATGGAATCTGCCTACTACGCTTTTGAAGCAATCAGAAAAGTTAGCCAGGGCACGGGCCGGGTCCCTCTCGGAAGGCAGAATCCCTATACAATAAATCGGCTCACTGACGCTCTTTCTCAGTTCCTCTGCGAGGACATCTACAGCACCGCCGGTCCCACCCCCCAATGCTGATACAACAAGGATGCAGTCCATATCCTTCTTTACATAGTCAATGCTATCAACGATCCTGTATCTATCGGACTCCATTATCTCCCGGCCCAGCTCAAGGTCGCCACCCGTGCCATTGCCAGCTGTTAATTTCTCC
>JAZFSF010000027.1:0-4166 GCA_036446055.1 Bathyarchaeia archaeon
CAAAAGACAGCCCGTTCTCCCACATATCGATAAGAGGCCAAGGATAATACAAACCTAATTAACCAGCAGTCAACCACACTAAATCATCAGAAAGCCATTTCATTCATGTATAGCTTGATAGCTTAGATTCTCATTTCTAGATATCGCTTCTATCTGCATCTAGGTAATCTTGAAGGGCGACCACTGCTAGCTAACACATTAAAATTATACCGGCATCATCCGTTTCGTGTAGACTCGACCGATCTTCGCTATCTCCTCGCTGTTTCCAGCCACCACCCGAACGCCTTCATCAATCTTCTCGATGATGTTTTCAAGTGTGCAGCTGTCAAGAAACGCCAATCCATTCGCTTTACAGGCATCGCGCACGCGATTGCGGGCTTCAACTAGTTGTGGCTTCAGTGGCTTCGATCGGTCGCGCTTGATCCCAAACGACATGTGCATGTCGCCTGGTCCCCATTCAGCGAAGGCGATGCCTGGAACGGTCAGTGTTTGCTCCACGTTTGAGAGCGCTCGTACCGTCTCTATTTTCACTCCCAATAATAACTCACCGTCAGGGTTGAGTGGCCAGGGATCAGACTTTTGAATATACTCCTCTGAGGTGACTCCCCACACTGGGGCAGATGTTGGCTGTGAACCTGTACCACGTGTCCCACGCTCAAGGCCATATCCAACTCCTTGCATGTTAATTGGATAGCGACAGGACTCGACAAAGGCCCGCACAGCATCTGGGGTTTCCGCATTGCACAGAATTAAGCCATGCACGCCACGAGCGAGGATCTGACGAAACTGCCACGCGTTGAATCGAACAATCGCTTCAGAGGTACCTTCGACGGGTGCCTCGACAATCACTGACGGAGTGCGATGCCCGCTATTGGTTTGTCCCCCATCAATGAGCCCCAACATATATTTATCGAGACCTGCCATGTTGAACGCGCCGTGCTCCATACCGACGTTGATGTAGTCGGCCCAAGTCTTGGCATCCATTTTACCTTGCTCATACGTGAGTACGTGCCCCGTGTGACCACCAACGTAATAAATTGGTTGATCTTGTTCCAATAATTCGATAGCTCGATTGATTCGCTTCGCCATTTTTCTTAAACCTCGCTACGTATTCGAGAGAAAACTCGTGTATATTGAAGATGAAACGCAGACGATGTCACTATTACTAGTACTTGATTGTGTGAAACTCGTCATTCGCTGACCCACTACGTCATCACAAAAACTCGTTGAATAGTTGCTGCCTTTCACCCTATTTTGTTGATAATCAATCTCATGCGACATACTGAGCTCACTCCTCTCTTTCTTTTATCGCTAGCTAACTAATGTAATGTGTAGAGTATTTACTATTAATAACTGTACTTTGTAGAAATTGGCAACAAGCTAGCCAACTCCTAAAAAATATACGTTAATTCTGTGGGGAGCATGTGCGGACTTGTCTTTAAAGAGGCGTTGAAAGCCTCTTTAGACTAGGATTCCAGCTGGGACGTCCTTGATGTCGGAGACCCCGGTCAGCTTCATCGCTCGAACGAGCTCATTTGTCAGAAGCTCTATGAGTCTGACCATGCCTTCTTCTCCTCCTGCATTGAAGCCCCAGACTGTTGGCCTTCCTATGAGAACGGCCTTTGCACCAAAGGCTAGTGCTTTCAGAATGTCTGTTCCATGGCGTATCCCTCCATCCATCAGCACATCGACCTTTCTTCCCACAGCGTCTACTATCTCTGGTAGAACCTCTATAGGTGCTTCAGCGTAATCTAAGGCATAACCTGCATGGTTGGACACAATTATGGCGTCGACACCAGCTTCAACACATTTCTCAGCGTCTTCTACACACATTATTCCCTTAACGATAAAGGGTAGGGACGTCAAATCTCGTATTGCTTTCAATTCATCAACTGTCTTGAAGCTCCAGTAAGCTTTAGCGAGTTTATCCATTAAGCCAGGTATGTAACCTGAATGAAGCCCGGCAGCCGAATCCAAATCCATGCCAGTGACTACGCATCCCACTTCTTCAGCCATTTTGTAGCAGCTCTTCAGTTCAGCCATATCTTTGAGAGGTTTGATGATCCAACCCATCTTCTTGTCTTTAATGTTGGCGAAAGACTTTATGGCCTCTTTGGATTGGGGATAGCCAACTATGCACATGGTTCCCGCCCTGGCACATGCTTTGACGACGCTGGCGTAAGCTTTTCCTGGAACTGCTGTCCCAGCTATGGGAGCAGTTAGGACCGGTGTGTTGATTTTTGTTCCAAGAATTGTCGTCGTTGTGTCAACAGAATTCACTCCATGTATGAGTCTTGTGCGAAGATACAACTCATCAAGGGCCTGACGACTACGTCTGAAGCTGGCTCCAGTCTCGGCTCCAGAGCGAATATCACAGTAGTTTTCTGCTGTCTCAAGTCCTTTTTCCTTAAGGACTTCAAAAGCTCGTAAACGTATTTCATCTATTGAATTAAACTCGATTTTACTCAATTTTTTTGTTCCTCAATGATGGTAAGTACCTAATAAAAATTCTAAGTCGTATTTAAATCTTGGATTCTAGCTAGCTAGCTTAATAGAAATAATTATGTCTTTTCAAAACAGTAGACTTTTCATACCACTACTCTATTCATGTATATACAACACATGGAATTAACTTGCTTTACCTCAAATCCTCACTCAAAATCTAGGCGAGAATCTTAAGAAAGACGTGATGGTTCCTTTTGAGATGATTTTGTTATAAGAGTTCTATGTAGCTACTCAGGGAAGGAAAAAAATGAGTTCAACGAAAATAAAGGACTTGAGGATGATAAAAGCTTCGGAACTCTTAAGACAGAAATCTGAAGAACTACGCGAATATACAGTAGCTCAGAAACCAACACCGAGATCACGTTTTTCTAGAGGTATGAGTCCAAGGGCTTGGCTCTATGAATCAGAGTACGAGAAAGCGTTAAAGCTGAAAGAGCGATTACTGCATGATTTTGAAGGGAAATCGCTTGAAAAAGTGATTCCTGGACACGTAATCTCAAATGAATATGGTGAATGTTATCGCGTCTTGAGTAGCTGTGTTAATCAGCTACGTCAACCAGATTTGAAAAAGAGTCGAGATGTCATCATTTCAGATTTGAAGCTTATTTATGGAATCGGCCCAATTAGGGAACAAAAACTCAACCACCAAGGATACAATACTATCGATGATTTACTCCAAAACTCGAGATGGCGCCTCCCCGCAAAAGACGTATTGGAGCTAATCGACTCCCATGATGTAAGGTCTCTACAAAGATGGCTATGGCGATGTCTACCAAAATCTCACCCATTAGTACATTACTCCGCGGGATTTTGTAGAAAAGAAGATTTCGCCTTCCTCGACATAGAAACTTTAGGCCTTTTCGGAAGACCAATTATTTTATTAGGAGTCGCGAGGCCAAAAGATAATGTCATCGAAATCAATCAATATCTCTTACGCGATATTCCGGATGAGCCGGGTGCTTTATGGGAAGTTGTTTTAAATCTTGGCGAGAACGCAGTTCTGGTCTCTTTCAACGGAAGAAGTTTCGATGTACCCTTTATTCAAGAGCGGTTAGGCTACTATAGCCTAGAAGCCTCATTTAACTGTCCCCATTATGACTTACTCCACTTTGCTAGACGTGCTTGGCGCAAGCACCTCCCAAATTGTCGACTCGAAACGATAGAACAACATTTAGGCATTCACCGAGACATCGATTTACCAAGTGCTCTCGTCCCAGATTTTTACCACACATATTTAAAAACTCGCAATGTAGGACCTCTCATCCCAATAGTGGAACACAATAAACAAGACCTCATCACCTTGACGAGTCTCTTTACCAAACTCTACGAGGTATGGAAAATATGATAGAGGCATTTCTCAAAACTATGAAGAGACAGGAAAACTACAAAGGACAGATAATACATATCGAAGTGGTTCCACATCGAAAAGCACGTTATGGAGAATTAACACAGCCGTTACCAGATGTATTACAACGTTACCTCGATAGCCACAATATACGTTTATATTCTCATCAAGCTACCGCCATTAACTACGCGCGACAGGGTCACAACGTAATCGTTGTTACACCCACAGCTTCTGGTAAAACCTTGGCATTCAATATCCCTGTGTTTGAAGCATTAATCCAGGATAAGAAAGCGACCGCCCTGTACCTTTATCCCAC
>JAZFSF010000028.1:0-7700 GCA_036446055.1 Bathyarchaeia archaeon
GCGTTTTCGACGACGAGCTTTACCCTCCGCCCCTAAATTCTGTTTTGCAGCCAAGTTGTTCATTCATCACGCAGAAACTCAAGTTACTCTACTTCACTAAAGACCTCTCGCTGCCAACGCGTGGAGAGCGTTTGATTGATTTCCACGTCCCTCTTCTCCCTTTAGTTCTCATTATGTTTTTCATCCTTTCCGTATAAATGATGTAGGGTGTATTAGGTTAATATCTTCATTTTTCTGGATTTCTTTTTCTCGGCTACTTCTGTGAGCTTTCTCAGGCTACAGCCATCATTTTCTGCTTAAACCAAACCTTACTTGGACCTTTTTTTAAAAAAAACGGTGACCTACTCCCTCATTTCTCGAACTCTACGATTCATGAGTTTCGTGTAGGAAAGGTGGGGTAGGTTTCCAAGTATTAGGTTTGGTCTTCGTTTATCCAGCCCTTGCAGATGTTGACGCCGGCTATAGCGGTTTTTGCGTAGCCGTCTACTCCTGCTTGTCGTGCGTATTCCTCGGTGACCGTTGCGCCACCGATGATGACTTTCACCGCATCGCGTACTCCTTCAGTCTTCAACTTCTCCACGATGATAGGGAACTGCTCTAAATTGGTGGTAAGTAAAGCGGAGAGGCCCATGACCTCGGGGTGATGTTCTTTGACCGCCTCAACTATCTTCTCCGCTGACACGTCGACGCCAAGGTCGATGACCTTGAAGCCGGCGGTGGTCAACAGCGTCACGAAGATGTTCTTGCCAATGTTATGGAGGTCTCCTGCTACCGTTGCGACGACTGCCGTCCCCAGTTTCCCGTCAGTCTCCTCTTCCAAGTAGGGCTCCAAAACTTCAAGGGCATCCTTCATGGTCTCTCCGGCTATGATTAGCTCTGAGACGAAGTACTCGCCCGACTCATATTTTTGGCCCACAATCCCCATTCCTTCCGACATCACGTCCACTATTCTTTCCGCTTTCACCCCTTTCTGCACTGTCTGGAGAACTATCTTCTTTAAAGTGTCCACATCGAATGTTACGAGGGCTTCTCTAATGGTTTCAAAGAGCGCTTCATTTTTTTCCATCATTTTACATCTTCCTCCTTCACAGAGACGAATTGAATTCCTCCACAATCTTATTAACAAGTGTCACGCGCTCGATTGCTGCGTTAGCTGGAACCAAGTCTGAGGCCCCCAAGATAAGTCGGGGATAGAATGTGTGCAGGAGCTTGGTAACTTGGTCTTCCAGGGTTTTTATGTGTGTCCACGGACAGAAGAAGACCGCGGGAATTCCGTCACGCAGGAACATCTCCCCCATCCCCTCCTTCATTTCTTTGAGGGTCACATCACCTTGAGGGAGAGGTGTCACGCACTCCAATCCGTCAAGACCCGTCTCCTGGACCATAGGGAGTAGCTGCTTCACAAACCCGTCCCAATGAGACGTGGCGTACATCCCCATCTCATGAATCTTCAACATGATTCGCTGATAGAAGGGCAATACGTACTTCTTGAAGAGCGGGGGAGAACACATGTCCTGATGCATGTTGTCACCGAAGCTCAATTCGACAATCGATTTGCCTTTACACACCTCTAGCATCCTATAGAATTGCTCTTCCAAGAGATCCAGTAGCTCCTCCATCTCCTTTTGGTGTCGCCACAGCATGATCACCGTTCGCTGGAATCCCATGGCGTTCACCATGAGCGACAGCAGAGGTGAGCGAGGAAGCTGGATTCTGAGAGGTATTTGGTTGCCATACCTTTTTGCACCCCACTCGTAGCGTAGTTGATTCCATACGTACCTCCTCTCGTGAAGGATGTGTTTGTAGACCTCGATGTCCTTCAACTCCTTGAGGTAGTACTCCGCATTGTAAAGAGAGGTACCGTACTCGGTTCTTCGTTGAATCTGCTGAATCGATCCAGCAGGTGTCCGGTACTCCGTGATCACGTAGTCTTTGGGCTCCGCTTCATAAAAAAGCCCGTGGGTCTGCTTAACCCACACCTCAATATCGCTCCCCTCCTTCGTTTGTAAGGGTAAATATCCCGCGAATTCCGAGCTGGCCCCACCTGGCCCCCACACTTCACGAGGCGTCACCTTTAGATCCTGATAGATTTCATCGAGGTACATACCTCGATACTTGTTCGGGAGGGTTCCCGCTGCCATGTTCACCTCATACCAGTGCTTGATCCTTGGCTGGAAGACCACACCCAAACCCCTTCGACCTTCATAAACCGCCATCATCCGATCCCTAGTTTCCGTCATCTCTGTCATCCCATATATGTGTTCATACATGATTTCACCCTTTTTTCATTTAAAACTTTGCTGTCCCAACTTAGCTATCAATGAACCTTACGTACCCATGAAGCAGAATAGATGAGAACAAACTATTCTTCAGCCAAAAATCCTTCCCTATTTCTCTGATTTAGAGGGAGAAGATAACAAAAGCCATAACATAATTTAGCCCGTGCCAACGAACCGTTCTGTAATATTTCTCTCCCAAAAATTCAGGAACTAGCTGACTAGATTCTCACGTGCTAAGCTAACGAACACGCGAAACAAAAATAATGTGTTATATCCACTGTATTGTTTAGGTTACTTAATAAATGACATCTTCTTTTTCAAGCGCTATGAACGTAACGATTAATTTCACAAAGGAGATCCCGCCACAGGCGTCTATTCTCATCTGCGGGCTACCCGGCATCGCATTCATTGGCAAGCTTTCAGTGGACTACCTGATTAAAGAGCTTAAAGCAGAGTTAGTGGGAGAAGTCCACTCCCAGTTTTTCTCGCCCTATGTCCTCGTCGGAAAGGATGGAGTCGTTGAACTCCTGAGAAATGAATTATATTACTTGAAGGACGAGAAAGACAGAGGCATCTTCTTCTTCACTGGGAACGCTCAGGCGGCGTCCCCCGAAGGCCAGTACGCTCTCATTGACGAAGTTTTGGATACCGTCATCAAACTCGGTGTGAAACACGTGTACTCCATCGCCGCCTTTTTAACGGAAAAACCCTTTGAGCGATCAAAAGTATACGGGATTGCTACGAATCCGTCCCTCGTGGAAGGGTTGAACGAGTGGGGAGTGTTACCGATGGATCATGGTAGTATAAGTGGCATGAATGGGCTAATCCTTGGTCTTGCCCAGATGAAAAAGCTTGAAGGAACCTGCTTACTCGGCGAGACTCATGGATACCAGACGCCGACAGGTCAATACATCGTCGACACCAAAGCGGGGAGATCTGTTTTAGATGTCCTCACCGCGATGTTAGGTTTAACAGTGGATATGAAACCTCTGGAAAAACAGGCGAAGCAAATGGACAAGTTCACAAAGAAGCTGGCAGAAGTCGAGAAAAAGGTTCGAGAAGAGCTTCAGAGAGCTGCTGCCCGGGATCCCTCCCGCTACATCACTTGACTTACGGGGTTGAACGACATTGGAAGACACCTGGATCCACCAGTATAAACGACCTGACATAACAGAAGCCATAGCTGTAGCCGGTTCACCAGGATTGCGATCGATAGGTAGTCTAGTGATTGATTCCTTGATCAAAAAGATCAAGCCGGAGTTAATCGCGGAATTATACTCCACTCATTTTCCCCTCATCTACCAGACTAAACCATCCTATGCCTCCCATCCCCGACTTCCCGGTGTTGGGGGGATCAAGGTCAAATCTGGAGTGGCCGCGTTCCCGAGGATTCAATTCTATTTTCACCATTCGCCTTCTATGATTATCACCCGAGGCTGCCACGCCAATTTCAACGGTCAATATGAAGTAGCTGAGAAAGTCCTCGATTTCTACAAGGAGTTTAGGGTTCGAAAGTTAATCGTAACTGCAGGTTACGGGTTGAAGGGCGCGGATGTCTGTTGCGCCGCAACCAGCTCCAAGCTCATGGACGAGTTAAAACTGCAATACGGGGTTGAAGTCGGCTACGAAGGTGCCTTTTACGGCTTCTCTGGATTAGTCTTTGGTTTAGCACAGCGGAAAGGTATAGACGCCATCTGCCTTTTCGGACGGACGGAGCCCACACCAAATTTTCCGGAGAGCCCCGACGAAGAGGCTGCTAACACTGTTCTGCATAAACTTATGCAAATACTAAACCTAACTACAGATACGTGATCTGACACTTCCTATTTGTAGCGTATCCCCGACTTCTAACTAGTCTTTATCTTGTAATGTGTCATCCTGTTACTACAATTGTAGTGGCGACAATATAGCTAGCTAGTCCAGCTTCAGGAATGTCCGTTAAGCTTATTGGAGGACTAGACTTGGTATATCTTTGAGATAATTTGTTTTCCAATAGAACTAATTCCTTTAGAAACTGAATCAGGAGTAAGAGTTGTAATTGTTTGCTTGAAGAGGGGACGAGTCATTGTTTAACCTAGAGCAGACGTCGAACTTGTGGAAGTAGATTAGCACCAAAGTTGCACTTTAGTATAGAGAGTGATCTTTCTACTTTTTTCTAGAATCTAATTAGAAATCGTTAATGTTATAAGCATAGAATTTAAATTGTGTTTAGCGAGCTGGCTATTTTACGCCAAATTTAAGCGGAAATTGTGAGAAGTAAATCCGTTTTACGAGGTGTTTATCTATGGAACTTCTTGAAATCGATAAAGTTGTAGAGAGTAAACTTACTGGTTCCGAACTTCTAAAAAAAAGTCCTCGTGTTGAACGACTTTATGCCCTGTTCGAGGAACGGAGGACTCGCGAACAGAAGCAATGGGGTGGTAACCTCACTGTACTCGATGATCCGGATGTGATTAAACTATCGCACGTGCTTCGTCGAGCCAAGGCGTTGGAGAAAACCCTCTTAGAGATGCCCATCGCCATTGAAGAGGACGATCTCATCGTCGGCAACAGCGTTGAGGGCGGCGTCATCGTACGCCCCAGAAGAATAAGGTATGCCACTGAAGACGAGCGAAAGCAGGCTGTTGATGAAGGCGAGTACATAGAGGCTACTCTATCTCACAAGACGCCGTACTATCCTGATGTCTTGGAGAAAGGGCTCTCAGTTATCATCGCCAAAATAAACGGCAAGATCGCTGATATCATCAATCGATCCCCCTCCAAGGAACGGGATGAAAAGCTCGCGCTATTTCATGCAATGCGTCTTGAATGCAGGGCGGTTGTGGCCATGGCCAACAGGTATGCCGATTTGGCTGAACATCTTTCAAACCGGGCCAGTAGCTCTCAGAGACGCGAGGAGCTTCTTAAGATAGCAGAGGTCTGTCGACGCGTACCAGAGTTCTCTGCTAGGACTTTTCATGAGGCGGTGCAATCCTTCTGGTTCGTTAACTACGCCTTACTTACGACGAGGAGCCAACTTTCTTGTGGTCGCCTTGATCAATACCTCTACCCGACTCTTAAGAGGGAATTGGATGAGGGCATGATTACTCTCGCAGAGGCGCAGGAGTTCATCGATTGTCTATGGCTACGTTTCAACGACCGCGCTCAAATACTTCGAGAGAACTTCTACCTCAGCGAAGAGGAGGTCGCTGTTAAAGAGAAAAGTGATTCAGCATTTCGTGAGCGTGACCGGTCGGCAATGGGTTCCGGCGTAGCCGTAAAAGAGAAACCTAAGTTTTCTCCTTACACGTCTGCTGGTATGAACCGTAAGCGTTTCACGGTATCGCTCGAACGTGCTGATGCGATAAATCATTGGGGTCAAAACATTCTTTTAAGCGGAATTCGACCCGATGGAGTAGACGGTACAAACGCACTTACCTACATATGTTTAAACGCCTTAGAAAAGTTCGCCTTAACCAGTCCAGTCACCACCGTGAGACTCCACAAGGATTCACCTCATGAATTGATTATCAGAACGGTAGAGGTTCTAAAGAAGAGCGGAGGTCAACCCTTCATAAATAATGATGAACCTATTATCCAAGGCTACGTTGATCTTGGGGTACCACTGGAAGACGCCCGTGACTATGCAAACTCTAACTGCTGGGAAACGATGATACAGGGCAAGTCTGATCAGGAACTGATTCGAGGTATAAACTTCCTCCTTTACCTTGAGCTAGCTCTAAATCGAGGAGTTTCTCGTGTCTTTGACGAAAAGTGGGGGCCGGACACCGGGGATCCCCGTCAATTTGCTGATTTCCAAGATTTAATGGATGCATGGATGGCGCAGACGGACTATCAACTTGAGAAAGCAATCGATTTCATTGGTGAAGGCTATGAAAACGATAATCTCGTGCACAGTGGTCACGGTAAATACTGTTACAACTCATTACTTTCAGCAGTTACATATGATTGCATATCAAAAGAGAAAGATGTTCTTCATGGTGGCGCACGATATATTATCTGGCATTTAATGGGAGAGGCTTTTTCTAATGCTGTAGATGCCATGGCTGCCATAAAGAAATTTGTGTTTGAGGAAAAGATTGTGACCATGAACGAGCTTTTGATGGCTCTCGAAGCAGATTGGAACGGCTACGAAAACTTACGTCGACGTCTAGTCTCTTACGCACCAAAGTTTGGCAATGGCAATGACTACGCTGATGCTATTGGTCTAGAGATGATGGACTACTTTGTGGAAAGGAGCAGATTCCACGCGGCCAGTCACCCCATAGTCACATATCCTTGTTCTGTTGGCACCTTCTCATGGTACCAACGGATTGGAATGGAGGTTGGGGCAACGCCAGATGGACGTCACTCTGGCGAGGCTATAGCCGCTAATTTTAGCCCTGCTTGGGGAGCAGCAGTTTCCGGTCCCACAGCAGCGATACGTTCTTGCGTGAAGATGCGTCCATCTGACCTGCCGGCAGGTGCGCCACTGGACCTACGCTTCTCTGGCAGTGCCTTAAAGGATGAAAAAGGTACTCAGCGTCTGGCCGGACTTATCAAGTCATTCATCGATTTAGGAGGAAACATGATAACGCTGTCTGTGACCGATATCGAGGATCTGAAGAGAGCGATGAAGGAACCGGAGAAGTATAGGCATCTAAGGGTTCGAATGGGTGGCTGGACAGCCTATTGGGTGATGCTTGACGAAAAAACACAGCGCCTCCACCTTCAACGTATCGAGCAAGGTCTAGCTTAACCTGCTGGATCACCCACTATTTTAACGATTCAGTCAATTCGTTGAAGGAAGCCTTCGGTTTTTAACTAAGAGATGAATTGCAGCTCTTATCTTCTTTCTGAACTCTTCCGTAGATGAAATGAAGTCGTGTAAGCTCGTTTTTCGTACATTGATTAACGGTAGTTTTGCTTCGTCCTCTCGACGGTGAGGAAATGTTTTAATGGAATTGCTGAGGGGATACCATAGTATCGAGTTAACTAGTTATGCGATTTAGAGTCAGCTCAAGGAACTTTTTTTAGCTGGGACACTCCTTTTATTCGCAAAAGCGTTCTAGGCGAGTATTTTGACAGACAAGGAACGCGTGTTTCTGGGGTTGAGAGGGAACGCCTTAGTGCTTACCTTAACCCAGTTCTTGATAACTTGCGGGATGTTTCTCACAAACCCCTTCTGGTCTCTCTATGTTCTTGAGCTAGGGGCCTCAATCTCCGATTTGGGTTTCTTTAGTCTGTTGACTGGATTGTTGCCCGCCGTGTTCATAGCTCCCGTGGGTTACTTAGGGGACTGCATGAGTCGAAAAAAGTTGATCATCATCGGAAGTTTGCTTTCCAGCTTTGGTCCGCTGCTGAACGCCTTTGCAACAAACTGGGTTCAACTGATTCCTGGAACATTAATAGGGTCCCTAATTCAAATATTTAATCCTGTGA
>JAZFSF010000029.1:0-2513 GCA_036446055.1 Bathyarchaeia archaeon
ACGTCGTCAGTACGGCCCATTTGTGGCGGATTCATCCTGATGAAAAAGCTGAGCTTATCTCGAAGAGATTGCATCCCTTGACGAAAGACATCGTAGGTCATTGGTGAGAAACGTGACGAAGATCCGATGTAAGATTCTGGAAGTAAACCTGACTGACGAGAAGACCCGCATAGTAGATGTCACCGAAGACGTTGAGAAATACTTAGGCGGTCGAGGCTTGGCATCTAAGTTGTGTTGGGATCTAATACCGAAGGGAGCAGACCCATTGGGCCCTGACAACGTCCTGCACGTGGGCATAGGGCCAATGACGGGTCTTGTCGGAAATAAAACTGTTTTTTGTTTCAAATCTCCACTGACGGGGTGGAAGGGGAGGTCCTCGATGTCAGGATACTTCGCTAGAGAAATGATGTATGCTGGCTACAACACAGGTATCCTTATCACGGGACGCGCAGAGAAACCCGTATACCTTTACGTCTGGGATGACGACGTTCAAATCAGGGATGCATCCCACCTCTGGGGTGCTTGGAAGCAAAAGACAGAGTATACATTGAGGAAAGAGCTGAAAGAGGAGACTGGAGAGATTTTTGGAGTAGCGAATATTGGTCCCGCTGGCGAACACTTGGTCAGATATGCAAATATAAGTACTGAATGGATACACAGCGGTTCTAAATGGGGTTGTGGAGCCGTTATGGGATCAAAGAACCTGAAGGCCATCGCGGTGAGAGGGACCAAGGGGCTAGAATACGCAGATCACCACAAGGTGTGGAAACTCTTTGAACACTACCTTAAGCACCCAGCCACGACGGCTCATAAATATCGAGAACGTCGCTTTGGGCACACCACATCAATGCCCACACTCTATCATGCTGGATGGGAAGGCATAAAAAATAATCAATTAGGATGGCACGAAATATGTCTGAAAAGCAACTATCTGGAACACGAGATGAAGTATCACGTATGGACAGATGGCTGTCCTGGCTGTGCTACCGCTTGCTTCGTCCCCTACTTCGTGCCCGATGGGAAGAACGGGCCGGTAGTCGGTGAGTTCCGACATGACAACACGGGATGCTTCAACGCGAACATCCTGGTAGGCTACGAGGACATGATATACATTGAACCCCTTGTGGAAGAGCTTGGAATGGACGGCGAAGAGGTGGGAGGAATCGTTGCCTGGGCAATGGAACTCTATGAGCGAGGCATACTCTCGAAAGAGGACCTTGGCGGCATAGACCTGAAATGGGGTGACGTGGACGCAACCTGCTCACTTCTAAAGATGATAGCTTATCGAAAAGGCTTCGGTGACGTGTTAGCCGATGGATATCGATTCGCCATACCCAGAATTGGGAAAGGCTGCGAGCAATATGCCTGGCAAGTTCACGGTTGCTCATGCGCTACCTATGACATGAGAGGCCTACCCGATCACGCCTTATCATATGCCTCAAGTCACACAGGAGCCAGAATGGGCACTGGCTTCGACACTCAAATCACGGAATCAGCCACCATCTGTCATTTCACTGCAGGCCCTGCACGAGCGATTTGGGGTTCAAGGGAAGAATGCGTTCGCCAATATATGAATGCCGTGTGTGGGTGGGACTTAACCTTGGAAGATATCAAGACCATAGCGATAAGGAACTTCATGTTGGAACGATGCTTCAGTCTGAGAGAGGGATACCGCCCTTCAAAGGATGGCAAGATACCAGACCGAGCTTTTGATCTACCCATAACCAACAAATACGGTCAAACCTTCGTATTAGATCGTGACTGGTTTACCAGCGTTCTCAAAGACTATTACGTAACAAAGCTTCAACTAACTGACAAAGGACTTCCATCCATAGAACTTTTGAGAAAACTCAAATTGGATTTCGTGATTCCTGAACTCGAGCCATTACTTCTCTGATGGATAAGCATACCATAACTGCTCTGGATAAACAAGGTACAGCCTTTTAGTACGGGAATACAACGAAACAATGTAATGATCGTGCAACATATTGTTCTAAAACATAAGAAAACATATGTTTACCATATCCACCACGTAAATAAACCCAAAATAGCCTTATTTCAATAAAACCTCGATAAACAAACGGGTTACAATTTATCTACAACCCCTACAAAACTCTACCAATATCACATTATCTGTAGACCAACCAACTCTCCCATAACCCAAAAGGGATATAATTATAGTGAATTTTGATAAATCAGGCAGTCGAACGAGAATAAATAGATAAATTTGATAAACTATCAGCCCCTCACCAACCACCTGTAAACTCACAGCATAATCGACTAACCGGCTTAAACCCTAAAATCCTCCCACCCCCCAAGAATAAACCATGGTTACTTGTAACCATGTAACCTCTATACTGAATTCTAACTCGAAAAAACGTAATTCCAATAGAAAACAAAAACATTCCATTGAAACTCCACTGTAAAACAACAACTTCAAACATCTCGAAAAAACGCCAAAATCGCCGAATTAAAATTAATTTCGTCCAAAATCGCCGAATTAATTCCTATTA
>JAZFSF010000030.1:0-2382 GCA_036446055.1 Bathyarchaeia archaeon
TATTTCTCTTGAAGAGCAAACATCTCCTTTGTATCTGCTACCTCGGGAAGCGGACCGGTCGACTTTGCAACTAAGGCTTTGAGGTTCTTCGATCCCATGACAGCGCCATATCCGCCATATCCACAAGCGTGACTCCACTTCCCCATCACAGCAGCGTTTCTAACCTGGTTCTCTCCCGCTGGACCTATGTAGAGCATACCTGGTTCCTTCCATAAACCAAAGGCGGGGTCCCTCTTCGTCATGAGTTCTCGGATTTCCTTGTTGATCGCTTGAGTGGTCTGCTTACCATCCATCCCCCAGAACTTCGTCGCATCTCGGACTTCCACCTTTCCATCCGTTATCAGGATATAAACAGGTGACTCGGCTTTCCCCTTCACGATGAGGCCGTCGAAGCCAGCGCACTTCAACTCCACTGGAAACTCTCCAGAGGTTGTTGAACCAATAATGCCGTTGGTCAAAGGCGACTTGCCAGAGACACAGATCCTTGCACCAGCCATGTACCCAGTTAGTGGACCTACAAGGGCCACGAGAAGATTTTCGGGACCGAGGGCATCGACGCTTCTCCACTTGCTGCCGAGTCGATCCCAGAGAATCTTCGTTGCTAATCCTCTACCCCCTACATATTGCTTGAGTACCTCTTCTTCCAGGGAAATCTCTGTGACTTCGCCTGTTGTGAGGTCAACTTCAGCTATCCTGTTATTGCATCCGTAGACCATTTAGATGAACTCCTCTCCTTTCTCTCCAAAGAGATTAACAGCGAGGTTAGCTGTAATCTCCTCAGGCTTCTTGGCATAAAGATCATAATTCAATGAAGGCGTCCTACCTCCCTTGAAGAGAGCCGCGTAACCAGCACGCGTACAGATCTTCGCGCATTCAGGATCTCCCCCACAAAGATCACAGATGACAATGTACTTCCTGTTCGGGTGGAGATGAGGAATCAATCCCGGACAGGCCTTTATGCATAGACCGCAAGCCGTGCATTTCTCGTTGTCCACCTTGACGGCACCGGTTTCCTCGTGGATCGAAAGGGCGTCAACTGGACACGACTCAACGCACGGATAATTGCTACATTGGGTGCAGAGGTGAGGCACCTCAACACCTGGAACGAGCATAAATACGCGTATTCTCGAGGCTTCAGGCCAGATCCGTCCCTCGTGCTTTTTAGAACATGCAATCTCGCAGAGTCTGCAGCCAGAACATTTGATGTAGTCCCTGACTACCCAAGGCTTCGGTGTTGGTCTTACTCTCATACCCAAAATATATTCCTCTTGTTCATTATTTTTATTGAATGTGATGCTGAAAACAAATACATAAGGCTTTTGTCCAGTCGTTATCGACGACCATCTAACTACAATCTACCTTAACGACTGATTTATCTGCTAATCCTTGACGATTGTCCGACAACTCAGAGTTATAGGCGGCTAATTATGACATTATGATTCTGCTTAACCACATTGCATTAATTATTTTTCTGGGAAGAAGCTTGAAGCAACCAAAGTTTCGCCATAAAACGCTTGAAAACACCCCGATGAAAAGCAAAGCACGCGCTAAGCTGGCAAGCTATTGACCGAGAGTCATTGCGTCGAGACCGTGTGGTAGATCTCTATCCACACCGCCGTGGAGAAGTCCCGTTTCGACATCGATGAGGATTCCTGTTGGCTGGGCAAAGTTGTACTCCTTGTCTATGACGATGAGGTCGTGTCCCATCCTTGCAAGAACTTGACATACCACAGGCGGCGTTTTAGATTCGATAAAGACTCTACCAGTCTGGACGTAAACTCGGGGAGAGTCTATCGCCTCTTGAAGGCTCATCCCGAAGTCGATGACGTTGTGGATAACCCTAGCTATAGCCGTGACTTGCTTGTATCCTCCAGGAGCTCCGATGACAAGAAAAGGTTCACCGTTTTTCAGCATTATGGTGGAGCCGCTGGGTGGCGGCTTGATAGTACGGGGTTTGACTGAGTGGGGCATTCCTGGTCGGGGGTCATAGCCCGACATCTTGCTGTTTAAGATGATGCCTGTGCCCTTTATAGTAACCTTTGAGCCAAAAGTGTTCCCCAAACTCGTGTGCATCCCCACGATATTACGATCTTTATCGATCACGCATGCGTGGGTGGTGTTTTCTTCTTGATATAGCCAAGGGTCTCCTAGGTCAAGGCCTTTCAGGGTCTCGTCCATGTCTATTGTTTTCCTGAGGGACGTGGCGTATTCCTTTGAAACTAGACCTCTAAACGGTCGCTTTTCAAGACCGGTGCCTAGGAATTTAGCTCTACTCGCGAAGGCTAGCTTGATAGCTTCGATGAGTAGATGGGTCGATTTCCCTGTGTTGTATCCGATTTCCTTCATGTCGAAGCCTTCGAGGATGTTGAGGATTTGGATAAT
>JAZFSF010000031.1:0-2926 GCA_036446055.1 Bathyarchaeia archaeon
AATAAGAGTCAAACCAACAAGCCTGAACCTAGATGAACCAGTTTGAACGAAAAAACGCACCTCCACGGTGTTCCCTGATTGCTCTTCGAGTTCTGACAAGTTGGACCTTTTACTCTGTGTTCTCGTGGGAGGATATGCCTTCGACTGAATCGGTCACGATGGAGCATCTACTCTGCTTAGAGTGATAGGTAGAGGTTGTTGTTGACGGGCCGTAAGGTTCTACGAGCCACTTCCGCTGTGATCGTTCCATACTTACTTCGATACGCTTCAACTGCCTCCAGATCAGGATCTAAGCCAAGACCGGGCACGGTTGGCAAGTCGATCCACCCCTTGACGGGACGAATGCTGTGAGGCATAAATCGGTGTCCTGTTTCTTCTTGGAAGGTTCGTATCGTGGTGTTAGTATAGTGGTTCGCGTCGAAAAACTCTACAATCATGCCGTTTGGCGTCGCGGCGACGCAGTGGGCGCTTACCAGTCCGCGACCATGGGGACACATGGGCAAATTGTAGGCCTCCGCCATCGCTGCTATCTTCATGTACTCAGTGATTCCACCTACTTTTCCAACATCGGCTTGGCAAACGTCGATGCAATCCCTGTGAAAGAGTTCTTTGAACCCGAATTTCGTGTACTCGCTCTCACCGCCTGCGATAGGGATCTCAGTCGACGCCTTAACCTGGGCGTAGCCTTCATAGTTCTCCGCCATTACGGGTTCTTCAAGCCATCGCACATCAAAATGTTCAAGCCGTTTGGCCATACGCGTGGCGGTGTTGACCGACCACCCGTTGTTGGCGTCCACCATGAAGTCGATATTCGGTCCAATGGCCGCTCGAACAGCCTTCACCCGCTCGATGTCCTCCCGAGGATCACGTCGCCCCAGCTTCATCTTAACCGCTTTGAAGCCCTCCGCAATCCAGCTCATCTGCTCCGCGACCAGCTCCTCCTTACTGAGAGAGATACCACCTCCGCTTCCGTAGCCAGGCACACGGTCCCTGAATCCGCCGAGAAGCTTGTACACGGGCGTCTTCAATTGTTTCCCAATGATGTCCCACAGTCCTATATCTATTCGACTCATCGCGATGATGGGCAATCCCTTTCGACCTAGGTTAAAACATCTCCAATACATTTGATCCCAGATCCGTTGGATATTCATCGGATCCTCACCGATGACGGCGGGCTTCAGAAGAGCAAGCATCTCCGGCGAAATGTTGTAGGGAGTTATACCGGTAATCCCCGTATCGGTGAGTATCTCGGTAAACGTCCAGATGACCGTGTCTCCCATGGAGTTGATTGCGTCTCGGAAGAGGGGTCTACCAAGGACCTTTCCGACGAGTGGATTTGAGAATGGCCTGATATCCACGACTTTCAAAACACTATTACCTCATAGGAGATAGCAGATGTACAGAATATAAGTTTATTTTTCGAGACCCAGCGGTAATGAGTTGACCCGTTCTCTTGAACAAAAAACCTTTTCAGAAACTAGAATTTCCATCCTCTTATGCGGATGTGGTTTTAGCGTCCCGGTTTAATGGCAGGTGACTCTCTTTTCACGTTCCGTTTCAGTTTTTTTAATCATTGCGTCAATCTGCTCTAGGGTGGTTCCCAGATAATTCATTGGGTTTAACGCTTCATCCATCTCACGGGTCGACAAATATTGGCGCATCACTGGATGAGCTAGGAGGTCGTCCCGGAAGGGTGTACCGTCCCGTTCGCTCTGTAGCGAGACGTCTCTGACTAGGCTGTGGGCTTTCTGCCGCCCAAATCCCTTCTTGGTTAGAGCGAGCATGATACTCTCTGACATCGCTCTTCCTCCGGTTAAGTCCACGTTCGCTCGCATCTTCTCGCGGTCGATGTGAAGGCCGCGAAGCACCCGCGTGATGAGAGACAGCATATACTCCAAGAGAATGAAGGCTTCAGGGAGGATGAATCGTTCAGCAGAGGATTGGGTTATATCCCGCTCATGCCACGTTGGGACGTTTTCCAAGGCGGGGATTGTCAGGCTTCGGAGAATCTTAGCAAGTCCACAGACTCGTTCGCATAATATAGGGTTCTTCTTATGTGGCATCGTGGAGCTTCCTACTTGCGTCGCGCTTGCAAAGGGCTCCGCTAGTTCCCCAATTTCGGGTCGCTGTAATTCGCGTATTTCAATGGCGAACTTGTCTAGTGACGAGGCGATGATGGCGAAGAGGCAGATTAACTCAGCATAGCGATCCCGTTGAACAATCTGGGTTGACACGTCAGCAGCCATAATGCCCAACCGACTCATCGTTAAGTGCTGCACCTTCATGGCGTTAGGACCTAATCCCGCTTGAGTTCCAACCGCGCCGGACATCTTGCCCACGACCACGCGGTCTGTGCATTCCTCTAGTCGTTGGATGTGTCGAGAGGTCTCCCTCAGCCACACTACAAACTTGAAGCCCAAGGTCATGGGGATGGCGTGTTGGCCATGGGTTCTGCCGATTAGGAGGACATGTTTATTCGCTTCTGAAAGCTCCATCAAGACTGCCTCTAAATCATTAAGATGTTGACTGATGAGTTTGAGGGCATCTTTCAACTGGAGGGCAGTTGCGGAGTCCGTGATGTCATTGGAGGTTGCGCCTAAGTGGACGTAGGCACCGCTGGGACCACAAACTTCCGATAAAGCGGTGACGACTGCCATGATGTCGTGTCTTATCTTGGCTTCAATCTCTTTGACGCGGTTCAGTCTAACATGCTTCACCGATGCCATGGCACCAATGGTTTCGCTAGCTTCTTTTGGGATGTCTCCGACCTCGGCGAGGGCCCAAGCTAAGGCCGCTTCCACGTCGAGAAGCCGCTGGAGCTTTCCTTCCTCTTCAAAAATCGCCTTCATTTCATGGGAGCCGTATCGACCCATGTCAATAGGGAGAATGGGCACTTTCATTTCCTCCATTATTATGCTCTAACGTG
>JAZFSF010000032.1:0-2189 GCA_036446055.1 Bathyarchaeia archaeon
TGGCTCTATCTGATAACGTAATAGCAAAGGAGAATATTGTAATGGATGCTGAGGTAACCAATGCAATATGTGAGGAATACGATATAGAGGACTATAAGATGGACGAAGAGAAACACCTTGAAGCTGAGGAGGATGGGTTTGAGCCTCCAAAGGATGAAGTGGAAACAGATATAGTGCTAGGGGATTTATTTGAGATAGGAGAGCATAGGTTGTTGTGTGGGGATAGTACGGACTCGGACGCAGTAGCCAATTTGATGAACGGTGTAAAAGCGGATATGATTCACACAGACCCTCCGTATAATATAGCATACGAAGGGGGGAGTAAGAAAAGAGAAAAGATTGAGAATGACGACCTTGAGGATTTTCCGCAGTTTCTTCTTGATGTATATTTGAATTTGTTTTTGTTTACAAAAGAAGGTGGAGCAATTTATGTATGGCATGCTTCATCTGAAACTCACAACTTTATTTCTAAGTTTATAGAGGCAGGCTTCCTGTTTAAATCTTACATAGTGTGGAACAAAAACAACTCTACATTCGGAAGGTCGGATTACCACTGGAAACACGAGCCTTGCGTTTATGGATGGAAGGAGGGGGCAGCACATAAATGGTATGGAGACCGTAAGCAGACAACGGTTTGGGATATTGACAGACCATCACGATCCGATGAACACCCCACAATGAAGCCAATACCACTTTGCAGCAAGCCTATGGAGAACTCATCAAAAATAGGGGATGTTATACTAGATGTATTCTTAGGTAGTGGATCAACAATGGTAGCTTCCCACCAATTAGAGCGAAAATGTTACGGTATGGAGCTAGACCCTAAGTACTGCCAAGTGATAATAGACCGAATGAAAGAGTTAGACCCTTCAATTAAAATCAAACGTAATGGCGAAGTCTACAAGTAAGAAAGCTAAAGTGTCAATGATTGCCAAAGAATTGTCAGATGGCAAGGAACGTGACTACATTGTGGCAAAGTATGGCAAAAAATGGCAAGCGGGAACACGCACCATTGACAGGTACATCAAAGAAGCGCAAGAAGAGGCAGAAGACATACAGAGAGAAACTTCTGCTGCATTAAGGGACGAGAGTATACAAGAAGCAAAAGAATCGTTTACAGGGCGTATTTTAACCAAATTAGAAAAGCAAGACAAATTAAGACAAATCGTTGACGGTGAGCTTGAGTGTGAAAAGATTGTATTTATAAAAGGGGAGGCAAAGAAGATAAAGGCAAAGCCCGACCAAACCGACATAATGAAGGCTATAGACCTTGATAATAAGATGGCTGGAGACTACGCAACAGAAAAGAAAGAGGTTGAAATGGATATAAAATGGACAGAAACCAAGTCTTACGATGGAGCTGACGAAAAAGCAGACTAAAGCATTAGACCTTCTTGAAGACAAAATTACAATCGAAACCTTATTCGGGGGCGGTGCTGGTGGAGCTAAGTCAGTGCTAGGTTGTTATTGGATTCTTAAATGCTGCTTAAAATATCCATCCTCTAGGTGGGTAATAGGACGTTGGAAGCGGAAACACCTATACGAAACAACCCTTAACACCTTTTGGGAGGTTTGTAAGATGCAAGGCATTAACTCCAATCACTACGCTTTTAACTCTCAGTCAGGTGTAATAACATTCTTTAACGGCTCTGAAGTATTATTAAAAGATTTATTTTTATATCCGTCCGATCCAAACTTTGACAGTTTAGGCTCTCTCGAGATTACAGGGGCATTCATTGACGAGGCTAATCAGGTAAGCGAAAAGGCTAAAACAATACTAAAGTCAAGGATAAGGTACAAGTTAGACCAGTTTAACCTTATACCTAAAGTCTTATACACCTGCAACCCTGCAAAGAATTGGGTCTATAGCGAGTTCTATAAACCATTTAAGCAAGGGGTGTTGTCAGTTAAGAAAGCGTTTGTTAAGGCGCTAGTTGGCGACAACCCATTTATATCTAAGCACTACATTGAGATGCTTAAAAACCTACCTAAGATTCAAAGGGAGCGTTTGTTTAATGGGAACTTTGAGTATGACGACGACCCTGCAACTCTTATTGATGTTGATAGCTGTCAAGACTTCTTTAAGAATCAACATGTTAAAAAAGAAGGCTATAAGTTTATCACAGCGGATATAGCACGTAAAGGTAGAGATAGCACTGTAGTTAGAATATGGCATGGATGGGTAGTTA
>JAZFSF010000033.1:0-3342 GCA_036446055.1 Bathyarchaeia archaeon
AGCAAACCGCCATGGTTAATCCATATGCAGAGATAACTTTCATCGATCCAAAAGGAAGACTCTACAGGTTTGAAAGTGTTACATTGAAGATGCCGGAACCTCCTAAAGAAGTTCTTCCCCATCCGTATGGCTGTGACGTGGAAACCATTCGACGCATAATCAACTTGACCACATGTCATAATATGCTCCGTTTTATGTCGACACATTTTCATCGCGTTGGAAAAAAGACCTCCAAGAGGTTTCTTGATTATGCGAGTATAGATTCAACCTTAAATCCTCAGAAGTTGAGTTCAGATGAAATTGTTCGAATAGTTCAAAAGATGAAGAGTTACACGGGATTTCTACCACCCGATGCGTCATGTCTTTCCCCGCTTGGTACAGAATTACTCGAGGCAGGAATTATGAAGGAGTTAGAACCTGAATTTGTGTACATCGTGCAAAGGAATCCTTCAGCATATTCGGGATTTCCATTCATCATAGAAGTGGGTGTGGCTTATGGTGGCAATACACCGTCAAACTCGAATTTTACACTATATCGGTTTGCCAACAAAATCCCCCTCCTATATGATGAGGCAAGCGACGTTTCACGAAGGATACTCAATGAGAAGAAAGATTGGAAACGCTATAAGATCCGGTCTGATATGCCGATTGCCTTCTTCATTCACGTTTGCTCCACCAAAGTTCCCTACAAAACTGTTGGAAAAGAGTACATTGCCGATAGACCTGAACTCGAGAAAGAGATCAGAAATGGAGTAAACAGCGTTTCCAGAAGACTTTCACGTTTTCTCTCCAAACAGATAAACATCGAGCATGAACGGCGAAGATTAAACCTGTTTAAACTATATCTTCCCAAAATTGCCCAGTTTTCCACGGATCTGTTACCTAGGAAGCGAAAAGTTCCAGACGTTAATCCCTTGTTGGATAGTTTGAGGAGGTCTTATGAGGAAAATGCCTAGAAAACAATCCATAAAAACGAGAAAACAACAGACTGTGAAAACCCTCGAAGCTTTGGGTACGAAGATTTACTCAGAAATAGTTCATAAACAGTTTCCCTCGATTGACATCCCCAGCAGATCAACTTCCAACATCCACTACGAAGAGGCTTCTAGACATTATGTTATAGGAGACAAATCGGTTAACCGAAGCTCTAGAAACATCCGTCACATAAGACCTTTCACCCAGCTTGTATGGACCGCCTCCTTCGCCCATACTCTATGTAAGTCGAAAAAGACTAGTACCTTACGAGATGTCTTCTACTCTGCTCAAGCCTTCGACATCCATTTCAAAGACCAAAAAGAGTCAGATCACATAATCACCGATCTTGAAGCAGCATTAGATTTATCGCGCGAGGACTTTAACGTCTTTCCTGAGGAGAGAAGCCAAATATTCGGCGACTTGACTATTGAATACACGGTTCCTGGCTACCAAGGGAAACAAGTAAACCTTACCATGCACCCCGACGGCCTTGCCATCGGACCCGCCTTAACAACAGCGGAACTGATCAAGACAAAAGCCAACAAAGTAATCGTGATTGAGAAAGGCGCTATGTTCACCCGCCTAATCGAAGAACAAGCTTATAGAAAGTTTAAGGCAATACTCATTCACACAGCAGGACAACCTCCAAGAGCTACAAGGCGTCTCGTGAGAAGGCTGAACACTGAACTAAATTTACCCGTTTACGTGTTTTGTGACGCTGACCCCTGGGGTATGGCTATCGCCATTACTATCATATGCGGTAGCGCCAATGCAGCACACCTTAAGGATCTTGCAACACCGGAAGCCAAGTGGATGGGTCTCTACAGTAGTGATATTCCGAAGTACAAATTGCCTAGTAATAAACTATCAAACATCGATATAAAACGCCTGCAAGACATGATGAAGGACCCACGATGTAAAGAGAAACCGTGGCGTCCACAGATAGAACATTTCCTAAAACAAAAGAGGAAGTGTGAACTTGAAGCTTTTTCTCGATACGGGTTGGACTACGTTGTAACGACATATCTGCCTGAAAAATTGATGTGAATCATATTCTAAACCAAAAACATATATTACACACCCTTTTCAAAAATATTGAAGCGCCGGCGTAGCTTAGTCTGGTAGAGCAACGGCCTGTTAAGCCGTAGGTCAAGGTTGTGAGATAACTTTCGCCACCGCCAAAACGGTCCGAGTCCGAGAATGGCGAGGAAATACCTCCCTTTCGACGAATTCGCCGGCGCCAAACGATTCTACTAACTTAGAGCTAACTAGTGTGGATATGGTTTTCACGTATTCACAAATTCTTAAATATTATGGCTATATGAATATGGAAAAGGAAGTGTCGAGATGACTGAACTAACGGACAAGCAAATCATTCAGGAACTTAAACAGTTTGATACAGCAACAATCTGTAACGTTGTTGCAACCTACGCTGGAAGCGATATCTGTCTATCGATCTATGATTCTTGGTGGGGAGAATACTACACGGACACATCTCTCCGTTGCATGTATCCGCTACTCGGCTCCATATGTGGCTACGCCGCCACTGCATGGTACTCCGACAAGAAACCTGAACACACAACATTAGATCGGTGGGCATTACTTGAACATTTAGACGCCACTCCAAAACCCGTTGTCCTTGTAGCCAAACAAACCTATTCTCCTGGACTGGAAAATATGTGTGGCCTATTTGGTGGAAACATGACCACTTCATATAAGGCGTTTGGCGTTGTTGGTGTTGTAACCGATGGGCCCTTTAGGGACCTTGAAGAAATACGTGAGATGAATGTACAGTACCTCGCAACAGGTCTCACATCAGGACACGGTGCAATTCAGCTTCGTGGAGTAGGAATGCCCGTAACAGTGGCAAGAATGACTGTTCAATCCGGCGATATTGTTCACATGGATCATTGTGGCGCAGCGAAGTTCCCAGCTAAATACCTCGCCAAAGTATATGAACTTGCACTAGAACTTAGGAAACGCGAGCAGGAAAGCCAGAAAAAATATCTAATACCTGATTTCAGCCTTGAAAAGCTAAAGGCGGCACAAGCTAAACGCTAACTAACGTGCCCTCTCATACTGAACTAAAATAGATAATTAACTACATAACAATCGAAGACTGCAATGGGGAAGAAAACCCCACTATTTTTTACATAATCGGGTTTGATAATGGTAATGATCTTGATTATCTTGCTATTTTAAGAATAGTATCAAAGTGTTGGAAGACAAAGAATTAAATGAGAAATTTAGTTAACAGCACAGATTATTATATGTAAAATAAAATTCGGAGAGATTTTCTCAACTGCTATGTGTTATTTTTTTCTTCACGAATATCAAGCTAGTTAGATATAAAATCTCTTAGATAGA
>JAZFSF010000034.1:0-2824 GCA_036446055.1 Bathyarchaeia archaeon
TCCCCGAGGTTTTCCAGTCATAAGCGGCGTATGTATTATAGTATTGGGGTTCAGCTCTAAGGACAATTGTGTCATACAATGTCAGCTTTTGAGGCAACTTGACAGACTCCGGAGGGTCTCTAGCTAGGCTAACTCTGAATCTAAGGACTTAAAAATGTTATCACTCTAAATCAAAAACACGACTTTCACCAGTCGCTAGTTAGTTTAGCTAGTTAAGGGATTTATGTTTCTTCTTATGGTGAAACTTTGCTTCCTTTGAAACCGGTTGGGCTAATTGGTGGTGAAGCAGTAAAATCTCTTACAAATCCCGTCGATTCCCTTACAGTCCTTACGCTTTCCGTTATTCAATTTCCGCAGAAACCGTAGCTTTACACTGGCTCGTAGCGTTAATATATGGCTCATGATAATAGTTATACGAAGATTTCTCCTTCTTATGTGGTGCGTTTCATGGATATTTCGAGCGTTGCTGATGAAAAACATATTTACTTAACGACAACTGGTCGAAGAACGGGTCGTCCACATACAGTTGAATTATGGTTTGCTGTTGCCCACGGAAACCTCTACCTGAGTCACGAAGGAAAATACACTGACTGGATGAAGAACATCCTGAATAATAATCGTCTTTCCTTCACGATTAAGAGCCTTAATGGTGAGGGTATGGCTCGAATAGTGGGCAGTGGAGACGCATTTGAAACCGGAAAATCCGCCCTCTATCGCAAATACTATGGTAAGGCCTGTAAAGATGTTATCGACGATTGGTTCTCGGAGTCAACTGTCATAGAAATTATGTTTGATGTCCACGAATGCAATTCTCTTTGATTCGACCTACCCCAGTGCCCTTGCCTGGACGACTGTGGTTTATGACTAGTTTTTTTATTAAAAATGTTCCTCAGCGTTCATCGATTTGCGTGAAGACTCTGTCTTCTTCACCGACGTATTTTTGCAGTGGCCTGATAAGTTTGTTATTTTGATACTGATCCATCATGTGGGCTATCCAGCCAACAATTCTTCCCATGATAAACATGTTGATAAATTGGTCGTCTGGAATTCCAAGGTTTGCGTAGATAGAGGTGGCATAGAAATCGACATTTGAATAAATGCTTTTTTTCCGGTATACAATTTCAGCTAACTCGTCTGAAAGAGCGAGCCAGTTATTACTTTTCACTGCGTCCAATTGTTTCGCGGCTTTCCTCAATTCTTCGACTCGAGGGTCCATTGTCTTATATACTCGATGACCGAACCCCATGATTTTTTCTCCTGTTTGTAGCTTGTTATCCACCCATTCTTCGATTTCTTTGGAATTTTTTTCCTTTAGCTCTCTGAGCATCTCGATTACTTTTTGGCTGGCGCCGCCATGCAGTGGACCGAACAGTGTACCTGTTGCCGATACAACGCCTGCATACATGTCGGATAGGGTGGAGGCGGCTATTCGTGCGGCAAATGTAGATGCGTTGAGGGTGTGTTCAGCGTGTAAAATTAAATCAAGGTCCAGTGCTCGTTCATCGATTCTATCTGGTTCTACGCCATTAAGCATCCATAAGAAATTAGCTGCGTGCCCCAAATTTTTGTTTGGATGAGTTAGATGTTTGTTCTCTCTTATGTTTTGATAGTATGCTATGATGGTCGGCGTCTTTGCGATGAGGTCGATAGCTTTTCTGAGACTTTCCTGAGGGTTAATCAGAAAGATTCTGTCATCTAGGTCCCCTAGATATGAATACATGGTCCTTAATATCACGGTTGGGTAGCTTATGGTTGGCAAATTGTATAATACGCCGATAATCTTTTCAGGAAGTTCTCTTCGCTCCGCTAGTTCTTTTGAAAACTCGGTTAGCTCGGAATTCGTGGGTAAATGCCCTCTTAACAGAAGGAATACTACTTCTTCGAAGGACGTGTGTTGTGCTAAATCATGGATGTTATATCCTCTATACTCAAGTATGCCCTTTACGCCGTCTATTCTTGATATATCTGATTCGAGCGCGACAACGCCTCGTAATCCGTATTTTATAGACATCTCAGTTTTCCTTATGCCTTATGTGATTATTGAAATTGTTAGTATGAATGCAACCCTTTTATTTATTATTTTACGATGTCAGGACACCTGTTAACTAGTAGGTACCTGTCAGAAACGATCAAGACACTCCCCAAGAAGATTCAGATTTATTTTATTCTTTTGAGTGTCATAATAAAGTAATTTATATGACTTCTTCTTCAATTATTTCAACAAAATATAGTGAAGGATTTGTACCATGAGTAGCATTTGGATTGTTAGAGATTATATTCGCTGTACTGGTTGTCAAAGGTGTGAAGTAGTTTGCAGCCTTCATCATGAGGATCGGATTTGGCCTGAGGCGTCTCGAGTTCGAGTCTTTATGCCCTTTCCAGGCGTTGAAGTACCTCATCTCTGTGCACAATGTGACGACTATCCCTGCGTGGAAGCATGTCCCGTTAGTGCTCTTTCTGTTGACTCGAAAACTGGCGCGGTGATTGTCGATGAAGGTGTGTGTAATTCGTGCAGTCTTTGTATCAAGAAGTGTCCGGGGACCGTTCCGTTCCTTCATCCGGACTCCAACAAAGCGGTGATCTGCGATTTGTGTGGTGGAGACCCAGAGTGCGTAAAAGTCTGTGTGGAAGCAGGGTATGACGCCTTGCGTCTTGTTAATGAGAACGTTGGAGCTCAAAAGAGGGTTCATTCCATCAATCCCTTCGTCCTAGCAAAGGATCTTGCAGTGAACCTTTTTGGGGAAAAGGGTGAGGAGGTTATATAATATGCCGAGAGGATACACTGGCAAGTTTCTCGATGTCGATCTAACACATGAGAAGATTC
>JAZFSF010000035.1:0-2177 GCA_036446055.1 Bathyarchaeia archaeon
ACCCTATCCAACATAACTTTTATTTTAAGGGCATCCACGACCTCTGCTTTAGTCCGACCCACAACAAGTATGAGTTCCGTCAACCTCAACAACTCCAATTTCCTATCATTTGCAGCTTCAATCTATAGGGGGCGTTTACAGTTGGAAAAACGATAATATACGTAATGATTCCAGTTGGATATAAAACTTCCTCTATACCAGGGTCCCGATCACATCTCCCCTCGTTAAAATTCCTATCAAATCCCCATTATAGTCAACCACCGGAAGCCTGTTTATCTTTTTGCTGCCCATCAGCTTCGCGGCTTCGCCAACTGAAGTGTCCAAAGTTATAGTGATTGCCTTCTTCGTCATTATCTCCTCTACAGGTGTCTTAGCTGTCTTAGTTACAATCTCAGAAATCTCATCAAGCTCCTTCTTCATCTTCACGGGAAACTCTATAACATCCAAAGGACTAGGGAGGAATAAGTTGATCTCAATATTTTTTTCCTCCAAGAGTCTCATAATGTCCCGCTCACTTACGACTCCCACAACCTTTTTGTCTTCTACTACTGGTGCGCCGCTGATCCTTTTCGTACGAAGCGACCACGCAACAAAATGAATGGGATCAGATGGTTTGAATGTCACAACATCTTCCACCATTATGTCTCCAACTTTGGTCATGGATACACCCCCGCTTGATGAATTCCCATTGTTTCCGCATAGCCCATCATAATATTCATATTTTGTACAGCATTACCTGATGCGCCTTTAACTAGATTATCTATTGCCGTCACTATAATACACCTCTTTCTTTCTTGGTCAACCTCGAAACCTCCTATGTCCACATAGTTCGAACCACGAACTCCGCCCAGGTGGGGCGTCTCGCCTACGTTTAAAATCCTCACGAACTGCTCCCTTGAGTAGAATTCTGAGTAGAGGTTTCGAATCTTCTCGCTGTCTAAATCTTTCGTGAGGAATGTGTGAATAGTGGTTGAAATACCCCTCACCATCGGCACGAGATGAGGTACGAAGGAGATCTTCACGTCATCTGCAAAGTTTCTTAATTCCTTCTCGATCTCCGGTAAGTGCCTGTGATCGGAGGTTTTATAGGCCCGTACACTTTCATCCGTCGTCGAAAAATGGGTCATAGGCCCCGGCTTTGCACCAGCACCAGATATTCCGCTCTTGGAGTCGACAACAATCTTGTCGTTTATTATTAGACCTTCTTTAACGAGGGGGGCTAATCCGAGGATCGCTCCAACTGGATAGCAACCGGGGTTTGCTACTAGCTCCGCGCCAGATATCTCATTCCTATGAAGCTCCGGCATGCCATATACCGCCTTTACATCCGGATGTTCATGGTGAACGTTGTAATATTTCTCATAGAGCGCAACATCAGTGAACCTGAAATCCCCGCTGAGATCGACGACCTTCATGCCGTTTTCTAAAAGTTTCGGTACGGATTTCATGGACGAACCGTGAGGCAGTGCCGTGAAGACAAAGTCGCAACGAGAAGCAACCTCATTCACCTCTAAATCCTCGAACTTGATGTCCAAAACCCCCCTCAGGTTAGGATGCGCATGGGAAATATCCTTGCCCTTTAGGCTCCTGGAAGTTGCACACACGACATCGCATTCGGGATGACCTGCGAGGATTCGAAGAAGCTCTCCACCAGTGTAGCCAGAGGCACCAACAATGCCGACTTTCATGTAAATCAGAAGTGTTTTATACCCCCTTCGATTTAAACCTATTCATGCATAAAATAGCCGTCATACCAGGGGATGGTATCGGGCCAGAAGTAATACAAGAGGGAATCAAAGTCCTCGCGGCCGCTGGCGATGCCACCGATGTTAAATTCGACTGGATTTACTACCCCCATGGTGCCGAACACTATCTAGAAACAGGGAAGGCGCTCACCCTCGACGCCTTAAAGGAGATGAAAAAACAGGATGCCATTTACCTGGGGGCCGTAGGCGACCCGAGGGTGAAACCTGGAATACTGGAGCAAGAGCTACTGTTGAAGCTCAGGTTCTACTTCGACCAATATATAAACCTCAGGCCTGTGAAGCTCTACCCAGGCGTACCGTGCCCGTTGAAGGACAAAGGGCCGAACGAGGTGAATTTCTACGTCGTCAGGGAGAACACCGAGGACTTCTACGTAGGGATAGGTGACACCCTCTCCTCAAAAAAACACTCCT
>JAZFSF010000036.1:0-2213 GCA_036446055.1 Bathyarchaeia archaeon
TTTTAGACCGCACCAAAATGATAGTGGAAAGGATACGGGTGGAAGATAATGTTATTGAGCGTGAAAAAGAAAGGTTTTTAGGGGCAGTCAATAGGTCTAAGAATCAGCTCCTTTCGATTAAGGAAAATCTTGCCCACGGGGATACGGGAGAACACCTGGATATCCTTAATTTTAGCATTATGATGCTTGAAGACGAGCTGTTATCCCAAGAGGTTTTAGACTTTATAGGTACCGAGCAAGTAAACGCGGAATGGGCTATAAACTCCGTGCTTACGAAGAAGAGTGAGGCTTTTAGAAAAGTAGAGGATGTTTATATGAAAGAGAGGCTCGCCGACTTTTATTATCTGGGCGAGAGGATTTTACGCAATCTTCACGGAGTTCATGATGAAATATCTTATCTGGCAGCAGAATCTGTCCTAATAGCACATGACCTCTCTGCAGTAGACGTAGTAAGTTATGCGAAACACCACGTTATTGGAATAGTGACCGATATAGGGGCTTTCACTTCCCACAGCGCAATAGTAGCTAAATCTCTCGGCATACCTACTGTAATGGGCCTTGAAGATATAACCGCCAGAGTCACTCCGGGAGACACTATATTTATAGACGGATTTAAGGGTATTGTAATACTTAATCCCGATAAAAATGAACTAAAAAAGTTTAAAAAGAGAAGATCCGACTACATAAAACTTGAGAAGCAATTACTCAAATACGCGAAGCTCAGGGGTAAAACTCTCGACGATGTTGAAATAAGCATAAACGCTAATATTGAAATTATAGAAGAACTCGATCTTGCCAGATCTTACGGCGCCGAGGGCATCGGTATGTACCGCACTGAGTTCCTGTTTACAAACTCAGTTTATTTCCCTGATGAAGATGAGCAGTATGAAAATTACCAAAAGGTCGTATCAGCTCTCGATTCTCCCATTGTTACAATAAGAACACTTGATATAGGCGGGGACAAATTCCCAGTAGGTATGGAACCATCAAAGAGACTAAATCCTGCGCTTGGTCTAAGGGGGATCAGATTTTCCCTTCAGGAACAGGATATGTTCCGAAAACAGATTAGAGCGATATTAAGATCCAGCGCTGAGAATAAGATAAGAATTCTTATACCAATGATTTCAAAACTCTCTGAAGTTCTAGATACAAAAAAAATTATAGAAGAGATCGCAGAAGAACTCGGCACCGGAAACACCTGGGAGATCGGAGTAATGATTGAAACTCCGTCAGCCGCAATCATAGCCTCTGATATTTCTGAAGAAGTTGATTTCTTAAGCATAGGTACAAACGACCTTATCCAATATACACTTGCGGTCGACAGAATAAACGAGCACGTATCGTATCTGTATACACCATTTCATCCCGCTATACTGCGCTTAATCGCAGGTGTTGTGGACGCCGCACATAAAAACAGCATTCCGGTAAGTGTTTGCGGCGAGATGGCAAGCCAGCTCTCCTGTGTACCACTTCTTGTCGGAATGGGAGTGGATGAGCTCAGCATGAATATTCATTCGATCCCTAAAGTTAAGAAGCTCTTAAATACGATCACGGAAAAGGACTCCAAAGAAATATTAGAAAATTCGCTCAAATTAAAGACCGAGTTTGATATAAGGACTTATGTAAGAAAGGTAATAGTACAAAGGTGGGGAGATGACTTCCCTGCGGAATTTGTAGAAGAGATTGTCACTAGCGTTTAACTGAGAACTCAAATCATGGATATCTCATTATTCTTTAAAGGATTTTTAGTAGGCATAATAATCTCAGCTCCCATAGGGCCTGTTGGGGCGCTTTGTATTCAACGAACAATGAGCTACGGCAGACTCTCGGGAATTCTGTCAGGAATAGGGGCCGCTGTTGGAGATTCTATTTTTGCAGTAATTGCAGTTTTCGGGCTTACATTTATTTCTGGATTTTTAGACGAAAAAGAAGCCTGGTTCCGAATTGCGGGAGGCATCATCTTACTCTATTTCGGACTCAGAGTATATCTTTCTAAACCACAGGATTATTCAAACCAGGACAATGAAGTAAACCATTTCGGAACATTCGGCTCGGCACTTTTACTCACCATTTCAAACCCGCTCGTGATCTTGTCTATTATAGCTGTCTTTGCAGTGCTTGGGATTGTTAATCCGACGTCTAGTTATCCCTCGACCGCTTTACTCATTCTTGGAGTATTTTCGGGTGCCGTATTCCTATGGATTATTACCTGC
>JAZFSF010000037.1:0-2559 GCA_036446055.1 Bathyarchaeia archaeon
TAGCTGCTCTATCTCTAGTCATAATTTTGTTTGATGGAGGGCTAAGAATGAATATCTATCAAGTTTTTTCCGAAAGCCCGAAAGCAGCGTTGCTCGCTATTTTAGGTTTTGTAGTTGCTACCATCACAGTAACACTATTTGTGCATGTTGTGATGGGCCTTCCCTTGGTGAATGGAATATTGTTTGGAACCATCTATGGTGGAGGAGGCAGCTCCGTGGCCGTACTGTCCCTCGTCACAAAAATCAAAATTAACAAAAACACTGAAGTTGTGTTGAGTTTAGAGTCCGTGATCGATGATATCCTTTGTGTAGTTGGTTCTTTGGTAGTCATCGGAATAATCATGACCGGTTACGCGGATATTTTGATTATCAGCAGGGATATTGCGGGTCAATTCTCCATCGGAGCAGTGATAGGAGTGGTTTTTGGAGTGATTTGGCTGAGCATTCTACGAAGAGTTGCCAAAGAGCCGTACGCGTACATGCTTACGTTAGCAGTTGTTTTGTTTGGATATACAGTGTCCGAGTACCTTGGCGGTAGCGGAGCTTTGTCTTCGTTCCTCTTTGGCTTAGTGCTGGGCAATGAGAAGGACATATTTAAGATTCTTAAACGTGAAAGCTCGAGAAGCCTCATAGTCGACGCGGGATTAAGGCGACTGCAAGAGGAGATAGCATTTTTAATACGTTCATTCTTCTTTGTCTATTTAGGCTTAATCGCCGTATCCATTGACAGTTATTCGCTGTTTTGGGGAATAATCATATCGTTTTTGCTTTTAATCATTCGATACGGTGTTGTGAAATTGGCTACGATTCGCAGCCCATATTTTGAGGAGCATTTCCTAATGACTATGATGTTGACAAGAGGCCTGGTCGCTGCAATTCTCGCAACTTTACCGATGCAGTATGATCTCTTATACGCGGACCTGTACCTAAACATAACACTTGTAGTCGTAATATCCACAGCAATAATTAATACCGTGGGAGTGCAAGTCCTGTCTCGTAGAAGAGCTAAAAACCCAGAAGAACCTCCACAAACTAACTAACTTGTTTGATAAGGAATTTCACGTGAAATCGTTTTTTAATAATTTAATAAAGTTTGAAATGAGTTATAAAATTTGATTATTGTGGATGATTGATGTCGTCAAAGGTTAAGTTCTTCTTGGCGAGGAGTGTTTTTGAGTCGTTGGCTTCTCACTAACCTCATTGTCGCACTTGGATTAATAGGCTGCTCTTTCAGAAACTTCGAATCTGCATGGTATATAATAGGGGACCTTTCAAGCTCTTTTATTTGTTTATCGACGTATTCCAAGATAGACTAAGAAGCCACCTATTATTAGGGCAATTACTCCTCCAATTAATAACGCTATACCCATCGTAGATAGCAAAGGAATCTTTACGCCGAAGGTTATGTTCATATCTACTCCAGCAGATCCATCCTCGTTCATCAATACAAACCAATAATCACCTTCTTCAGGAGACCACTCTAGAGTTTGAGTTCCAGCTCCATGTGTTGAGACTGTCCAGAACGTTTGAGATGCTGGGTCTGAGGTTACAGAATCTCCTGGATGAGGAGTGAATTCAACACTTAGAGATTGTGTAGGAGAAATACTAAAGTTAGTAATCTCGTCATAATAAACATCGAAGAGGTATGCTTCTACGTCTGTCTCATCGCCTATCCCGAGAAAAACGTTCTTTGACGGGTCATTGCTTGAAACCGTTAATTTGATTGTGACGAGGTCACTGGGTGATGGCTTCCACACTCCCCAGGCCCCTACAACGTCATCTACATCGATGTTGAGCTGCTGAAATGCTAAGGCATAAGAGTCTCTTTCAAGAGGATAGCTCTGCGTAGTTATAAAATCTTCATTATCTATCAAAGAAGTGTTTACCCAGAGTAAAGCTCCGCCTCCGACCACGAGACCCATGGCCACCAGCAGTATAATGCCTCCGAAGACTAAAGGAAGTATCCTTACTCTGTTAGACTTTTTATCTTTTCTTTTGTACTGTATAACGGGCTCCGTAACAGGAGTTCCACAAGCAGCACAGAATTTTTCTCCTTCACTTAATTCTGCTCCGCACTTCTGACAATGAGACATATAACCCAACTCAATTCAAGCTTTCAAGTATAATCAATATATACCATCATAAAAGTTCCCTTTCTTCCAGTCTTACACCAAGTAAATATTTTATGTGTGCAATACAAAAACAAAAATCATACTAAGCTGAATGTCATAGAAATTTGATAGCTTGTGACTAAGCATTTGTGTCATAGCCAAAAGAAGTTTATCAGAGAACAACTGCTTAGGATGGGAAAAGCTACGTGAATGGGAAGAAAGATATGAGCAATAAAAGTTGGTTAGCTCGGGAAGGAAGAACAAAGATATGTCGCTCTTCATCCAAAGTGACATCGAATAAAGTTCTGCCGTTTTCCGTTAGATACTATCGATAATACACTGTTTTCCATCAAGTCTAGATAGGATAATGCTTAAACTGAAACTTTTTGCTTTAGTCTCTTGCTCAAAGAGCAGTAAGAAACTTAAAGGATTTAAAGGCGTTAGGTGA
>JAZFSF010000038.1:0-3172 GCA_036446055.1 Bathyarchaeia archaeon
AGAGGCGGGTGACTCGACTTCGACTACAATCTTACTTGTCTCTATTATGGCAACGGGTTCCCCTGCTTCTACGGTTTCCCCGTCTTGTTTAAGCCATTCTGTTATGGTTCCCTCAGACATGAACAGGTCGATTTGAGGCATCGCAACTTTCACAGGCATTACTTATTCCCCAGGTTACTGAACAGATGTTGAAGTCCCTTTATTTTTATTCATCGCTAAGTGCCTATTTAACCTATAAAAAAGATGTTCTTAGATAATCTCCTTAACAGATTTGACAATGTCATTCAAACTTGGGATAACAGCCCGCTCCAGTATGGCTGTAGCCGGTACAGGGGTTCCTGGATTGGCTACTCGTTTTACAGGTGCGTCTAAGAACTCCAACGCGTTTTCAGCTACTATAGCCGCTATTTCAGCTCCATATCCATATGCTTTGGGGGATTCCTGGACAATAACGAGTCTACTCGTTTTCTTCACGGAGTCGATAATGGTATCTTCGTCTAAGGGAAGCAGGGTTCTCGGATCAACCACCTCACAGCTTATTCCTTCTTTCTGGAGTATTTTTGCAGCATCCAGTGAAAGTCGTAGCATATAGGCTGTGGCAACGATTGTGACGTCATTCCCCTCTTTCTTCACATCCGCTTTTCCTAAGGGAACGATGTACTCTTCTTCTGGGACTGTGTCCTTCATACCACGGAGACGTTTATGCTCCAAGAAGATGACTGGGTTGTCATCTCTTATAGCCGCTTTCATGAGTCCCTTGGCGTCGTAAGGGGTGGAAGGCATAACAACTTTTAGTCCGGCGACGTTAAGAAAATATGACTCAATACTCTGAGAGTGATGTGGACCGATACCCCGTCCAGTGGCGCCTATAGAAGCCGTTATTACCATGGGACACGAGACTTCTCCACCGTATTGGTAACTTATCTTTGCAGCGTCGTTGGAGAGATGATCGTGGCATATAGGAAGAAGATCAGCAAACATGATATCGACTATCGGACGCATACCATTGAGTGCCGCACCAACTCCTGCACCAACCATCGCTGACTCTGAAATCGGTGTATTGATAGCTCTGTTTTCACCGAATTCGTCACGTAACCCTCTCCACTTATTACCAGGCCAAGCGATGTCTTCCCCCATAACGAACACTCTCTCGTCCCGTACCATCTCTTCTCTAATGGCTTCGTAAACAGCTTTAGAAAACGTTAATTCTCTCATCTTCACTCACCTCAACCCTCACGCATACACGTGTTTAAGCGCCTCTTCAGGAGACGGGAAAGGGGTTTTTTCAGCAAATTCAACCGCCTCTTTAATCTCTTCTTCGATTCTGGCTTCTATTTCTTTAACCATGTGCTCAGTGAGAATGGTTTTCTCCATGAGTTGTTTTTTGAGGTCCTCAATGGGGTATCCCAGCTTCCTCTTCCACTCCTCAATTTCTTCCACAGACCTCTTTTCCCTTGAGAGAGGGCCGGCATGTGGATACCACCTGTAGGTTTTACATTCTATCAAGGTGGGGCCTCCTCCTTCACGAGCCCTCTTAACGGCTTTCTGCACGGCCTCGTGCACTGCTACTACATCGTTTCTCCTGATAACTACCGAGGGAATACCATATCCTGCAGCTCGATCAGCAATATCTTCAACAGACGTGCTCACTGAAACAGGCGTAGACATGGCCGTTTGATTGTTTTCACAGATATACACGATCGGCAACTTCCAGATAGCCGCTAAGTTGAGGGATTCATGAAAATCCCCTCGATTGGAAGCACCGTCGCCAAAGAAGTCCAGCACAACCTGTTTCGTTCCCTTTATCTTGGCTGCCAGAGCTGCGCCAGTAGCTTTCGCTATGTCTGAGCCTATCAACCCAGTGCCAACCAGTATTCCTCGTTCAGGGACACCCAAGTGATGAATACATTCTTTCGGAAAAGTTGAACCCACTTGTTTGCCAAACATAACCGCCAGTATAGTCTTAACTGGTACTCCCTTGGCAACAAAGGCTCCCCGTCCTCGAAGCGAAGGCATAACAAGGTCTTCCTTCTTAAGTCCATAAACGGCTCCGACTGTGATATGTTCCTGTCCCACGCAGGTATGAAGGAAATCGAAGAGCTTCCCTGTTGGAAGTAACTCCTCAGTCTTGTCTTCGAAGCGTCTCGTCAATAACATCAATCGATACATTTCAATTAGGTCTTTGTCTGTCAACTTCATTGTTATCAGCCAAAATTATTGTAGTTAACAACTAAATACTATAAGCTCCATTTTATTTAAGAACACTCTATGCTTGGAGAATACGGATGCTTAACTTGGGGATACATCCTTCTTACACATCTATTACTTGGAGAAGATTTGTTTTTTCGAGAGAGAACTGAACTGAAGATAACTTTGCATAAACGTAAGTATCTTACCCAATCTGTGGTTTAACCTTCCATATGCTTGTGGAAGCCAAGGTTAAGGCGTAAAGAGAATCTTCACACCCTCTTTTGACAGGGCCAAGTCAAATCCTCTCATCCCCTCACTCAATGGCAATCTATGGGATGCTAAAGGCTCGGGATTGATGATGCCTTGGGCTAGCAATGCCAACTCACGAGTCCACACGGATGTTGGGCCACTATAAGAACCCAGGATCTGTTTTGCGCCTCGCACCAAGTCTAACATGTTGATGCTGGCAGGACTCGAGTGGATACCGATGGCAACAACTTTACCGCCCCTCTTCACCATTTTCAGTCCTTGCTGGATTGTGGCTGAAACACCTGTAGCCTCAAAGACTACATCTACCCCATGGCCTCCAGTTGATTTCAAGATCATCGACACAGGATCCAACTCGTCTACATTGAGGATAACGTCAGCACCCAACCTCTTAGCCAGTCTTAGACGTTTTTCGTCTGCAGCCTTTCCGGTCATAAAGACGTAAACTCCTGCAGCTTTCAAACTCAGCAGAGTTAAAAGGCCTATGGGGCCAGGTCCAAGGACAACAGCCCTCTCTCCTGGCAATATTTTGGATAGAAGGACAGCATTCATAGCGACCGCTAAGGGTTCACACATGGCTCCCACATCATAGGACACGTTCTCAGGCAATTTCCACAATCTGTCGCTTGAAACTAAGGCGTATTCGGCCATGCCCCCATTGGCAAAGGGGCCAGTTAGTGGAGGGCGCGCCCTTCTCGGAGGTGCACGACCAGAT
>JAZFSF010000039.1:0-7406 GCA_036446055.1 Bathyarchaeia archaeon
GATGTCCACTGCTCACCAGCAGTTATGGGAAGGGACACATGCCTTGCCAGATTGCGATAGCTGGACGGGTTTTCAGAACGTAACGGGTCCTCTATGAAGAAGGGTCGATAGGCTTCGAGGGCTTTACACAGAGTGATTGCGTGCGCTGTATCGAGACGCGTGTGGACATCGAAGCAAATATCGCTGTCTGAGCCAATCGCTTCTCTCACCAAGGGCATTGGCTCTTCTGCTCTTCGAATCGATTTTCGGGGGTCTAAACGTCTCTCAGTGCGGTCAGGTTTGAATGATTCAACCCTTTTCGGATGATGCCAGCGCACGAACTTCCACCCGTCTTGTACTCCACGTAATTCTCCAACAGCTCTTCGTTTGTTCTCCTCGAGATGTGGGGGTAGCACATCACCTTGTAACGTACGGGGCCACCGAGAAACTTGTAGACGGGCATGCCTAACGCTTTACCCTTGATGTCCCACAACGCAATGTCTATCGCGCTGATTGCACAGGAGTACACTTTATTGGATGGGAAGAAACTTCCGCGAAACATATGCTGCCAAAGGCACTCGGTGCTGAACGGGTCCTCCCCCACGACCATCTCCGATAGATGCTCGATCGCCTTTTCGATTGCCCCGCCCCACCCGCGGATGCATACTTCTCCAAGTCCATATATACCCTCATCGATCTCCACCTTCACGATGAAGTAGGATCGACCATCCGAATATGCGACACTATAATTTTTTATCCCTGCAACCTTCGTACCGTTTACCTCTCACTCAAAAGCAAGCCACTATTATTTTCGTATACCATCTTATGTAATGGACAGAACCAAGCATAGACATTGATGAGAACTCTCAATAATAGTGTTTATCATCATAAAATAAGTACTTATTGCAATAGATTTGCTTGCTTTCCAAAACAGATGATATTCGACGAACGATACGTTAACAAGAGAAAGTATAACGGATCATATCTATCGACAATAAGCCTGAAAGGCCACGTGTACAGCCAGATCTTCCATGTTTGAGGCGGTAAGGACTAATCAGCTCAGTGTGCTGCAGTTTCTATGTTGATGCCCAAGTCGGCGAGTATGCTACTTGCTTCTCTCACATTCTGTACTAGAATGTCTTTTGGCTTCTGTCTCTCGAAGTCATAAAGGGCAGTCAGGGGTTTAACGTACTCATCGAAGTCCATGCTGTAAGCCATCATCCGACGGTCGCCTACGAAAGCGTAGTTTGTGGGCGTTGTATTCTCACGTCGTTTCTCCCGAATGACGTTGTCGATTCTCTCCATAATCCCCTTGATTTCTTCTCCTTTGATTCGCGCCTTGACTGTGGCATCCGAAACCTGAACCAACCATTCACCGTGGTAAGGCGTGAAGCCACCACTTATGTTGCTTCCAAGGACCGTGGTTGCGACGATATTCCTAGCTTGGGAGAGCAAACTCGTAACATTTCCCGATCCTCCAACGCCCGACTCTCCGCGGAAGCCAGCGCCAAAAACAATGAGGTTGGTATTCCTCTGGATTACTCGAGCAATGATGTAGGTGACCCAGTTGGGTGGGAGGTCAGCTGTCTTAACTCGTAAATGAGGATTCCTACCAGACAAAAGCTCGGCTTGAATTTGGACGTTAGGCCCATAGGAAAAGTGGTCCCGATAGCAGATCCAGCCTACCAAGTGCTTAGCGATGGTCTCTATCATCGCCCCTTCCGTTGGTCCACAGAACCCGCCGATGACAGAGGAAGTCCCTCCATTCAGCCTGAAGCTTCCGTACCGTTCAAGGATGATTGCGGTCTGTATGAAGTTGTCCTCTACCTTCAGATCTCTCTGGGTGGAGAGGAGTACTCCATCGCTCCTCCGCAAAGCGTTTTCAACGTCGAGGGAAGCCAACATACATCCTGCTCGCGTCAGAATGGGGTACATGGCGATGGCCATACCGGGTCTACCAGCCCTCCCAACCGCCTCCCGCATGATCTCGATGGTCCTCCTACTGGCGTACGCAGCGAGGGCATCGCCTCGAAGCTCGTAGCCATCGATAGAGGTCAGATTGAAGCCCTCGATGTAATCGTTCCGTCGCACGCTAGCGAAGGCCGCCATGATTGTGGACGCCTTCTCCTGAGGCCAAGGACAATGACCACCTATGTGGAAATTGACCAACTTCGTGTCCTCCAAGCGCCTCTTCCGTATCACCCGTCGGTCTATTCCGTCCCCCACCACGAGTTCCTCAGATGCCGACCTGGCGGCCGTTAGTACCTCGTCCATGTTGAGGTGAATGACCCGGTTTGTCGTGAAACAGTAAACACCCAATTCAGATAGAAGCGCAACACCTGCATCAAAAAAGCGGTCAACCTCCTCGTCATCCACATCAAAGTACCTATCAGGACCCGAGTAACCCAGCTTGAACCTCTCGATGAGTTCTCGAATCTTCCTGAAAAGCATCAAATTCCACGCCTTTTCATTCACCTTCGGGCCAGTGTACGCCCTGTCAGCCACCTCAAGTAAGCTAATCAACAAGAATCCCCATAAAAACCTATGAATATGAAAGCTTTAAGCTTTAAGGCCACAGCACTCAGCTGAAAAAAGTCCGAACGACCAATCATAAACATATCAAGTTCTCTAGATGGCAATTTAAGGACAAAGAAATTTTGGAACAAAGTAAAGTATTCGATTCTCAGATGCATTAAGACTTCAATTCTATGGGGTACATAGGGAGACTGCCGACGCTATGTCATCGAAATTTCAATGTATTGAAAAGTCGGGATGAAGAAGGAGATCAAATTATTGAATGTTCTTTCCAAGAGTCTATCAGCTGATATATGTTATTTTTCGTCCCTCGATATCAGCCCGTTCCTTTACCAGGTTCTCCATCTCCTGTTGTACATCTACCATCCGTTCAAATACTTCACCTGACCGTTCTATTTCCTCGTTTAGAGAAGCTAGATCCAATGCGACGCCAAGAAACTTTCTCAGAACATTCAAAACGGCTTTAGCCGCTTTTGGATCAGGCATGTAACCCGCAGTTTCACCCAACAAACACGCTGCCCTCATCCTCCTAAATCTAGCGAGGCCGAGTGCAAGACCCGCAAATCCCGTGATGGGATTCCCCACAGGACTTCGCTCTGCGCCAGCCGTTAGCATCTTCGTGAGTAATATGCGGTTTGAAGATATGGAAACAACCTTCGGCTTCGATGAGTCACTCTTGATCCGGAATCCGCCGATCGTTATCACCGTTTTCACACCTTGTTGTTCTGCATAGTTTAGAATCGCGTCTACTACCACGTATTGACCCTCATAACCTTGAGCTTGGCTGTCTCCCGTTACAAGGATCAGATCGCGTCCCCGCTCCTGCGGATTTCTCCAGAAATAGAATTGGGCTCGTGGAAGTCTTACCCTCCCACTTGAGCTGACAACGACGTGGTGGGGAAAGTGAGGAGAGTATAGGTCAGCCAATGTTTTTGCTTTCAACTTCTTCTTCAGATAGGTTATGGTGATCTGTCCAACAGATCCTAAACCCGGGAATCCTCCTATCAGGATCGGGTTACTTAACGTCGCCTTCCTTCGTTCTTTGATAAAAGTTTCCAAAGGTTCACGAACACCTCTCCAAACACGTTTCCAAAGCGTAATTATTGTTGGAAGTACGGATTAATAGGTTACGTGCATCATTTTTGGTTGTTAGGAATGGTTTTGAATGAGCGGACTGTTAAGTATTTAAGGTTGTTTCTTGAGGTGTACGGGAGAAAGAGAGAGCGTTGAAACGTATCTCTTCGAGTCGTTTTAGGTATGATTTTCAAAGTGGCGATGAACGGCGTACGACGTTTAATCGAACTTCCTTTAGTAAATATTCAGCGAAAACGTTGTAACAATTCATAATCATATATCTAAATGCGTTTTCATATAGGTTAATCAGTATAATGCTTGGCAGATACTAACACGTACGAAAATTCTCGACTAGATATTGACATGATTATCGCAATAAGCACGGTCTTCCACTTTTGGAAACGACAATCCCCAAAAAATGAGATGGAACCTTGAGTTAAGGACGGGGATAAGATACTCTGACACTTCAACGAGGGTAACAGCATCATATCAAAAAAAACAAGTAATTTAATGAAATTTTTTTCCTACAAAACCCTCTTTCATCTTTAGTTCAGAGGTGGACGTAATGATTGCGTGAATGGTATCAAATTCATTTATCGGAATCTTTTATTTCATGTCCTTTTTCGTGATATTCAAAGTAAACAAGAAATGTAAGGTATCCGCAAAGATTATCCGATTAACAACTCAAGATTGGGCTGTTTTTTCACGATATTCGTTGTAAAACTCGCTATATCTATAGTATTGATGAAGGTGTTAATGGACACATTCTTTTGGATATGATTTATATAACTAAATTAAAAGCTATGAAACCACTCTCGAAACGTTTGATTTGCTAGTCAATCACAGTTTATTTGGAGAATGATTCTGTATTTGAAGCTAACTAGCATTCACATATAAATGAATCACTTTCGAACAAATTGAAATGAAAGTACGTTTACAATGATAACTTCTAGTATGTTTTTTGTTCCTGCACCCAAATTGTTAGCGAACGTTGTCTTTCAACAATGCTTTCATGTTGAAAGCGTACCTTTGGCTAAGTAGTGAAGAATATTGTAAAGAAAAAAGATGGATAGTTAAGGAAAAAATCTAACTATCTGGTCATCTTGAGATGGATGATGCATGATATCGGAGTATGTCTGGGAGTTTTGGCCGTATCTCCTCAGGGTCCAACTCTGCACTGTCTTGTGAAGGCGGTTAACCGAGTATGGCCTTGAGGTCCTCATCGGGTGTCGTGATCGGCATGATGTTGAAGGTGTCCACTAATGTTTTCAGAATGTTTGGTGTGATGAATGCGGGGAGACTGGGTCCCAATCGGATGTTCTTGACACCGAGGTAGAGCAGCGTTAACAGGATCGCCACAGCCTTCTGCTCGTACCATGAAAGCACTATGGAAAGCGGTAATTCATTTATACCCACGTCAAATGCCTTGGCTAGCGCTACCGCGATTTGGATGGCGGAGTAGGCGTCGTTGCATTGTCCGATATCGAGGAGGCGAGGGATTCCTCCGATGTTGCCGAGGTCTTTGTCGAAGAATCGGAACTTGCCGCAGGCTAGAGTCAATATGACGCAATCCGCAGGCACCTTCTCCACGAACTCGGTGTAATAATTGCGACCGGCTTTCGCCCCATCACATCCCGCGACCAAGAAGAAGTGGCGGAGAGCTTTGTTTTTCACGGCATTCACTATGTCGCCAGCCACGTTCAACACTGCGTTGTGACCAAAGCCCACTGTCACGGACTTCCCTATTTTGTCTTCGGGGAACCCAGGCATTTTCAACGCTTTCTCGATGACGGGTGTGAAGTCCGAGTTCGGGAGGTGTTTGATATCTGGATATCCGACGAGACCGGTGGTGAAGATGTTGTTTTTATAGGATTCCACTGGTTGCCGGATGCAGTTAGTGGTTATGAGAATGGCTCCAGGAAATGCGGCGAACTCTTTTCGCTGGTTCTGCCAGGCGGTTCCGTAGTGACCGTAGAAATGGGAATACTGCTTTAGCTGGGGATACCCATGGGTTGGCAGCATCTCTCCGTGAGTATACACGTAGATGCCTTTTCCCTCGGTCTGCTTCAGAATTTCGTCTAAGTCCTTGAGGTCGTGACCAGACACAAGGATGGCTTTCCCCTGCTTTACCCCCAATGGAACCGTGGTCGGGACGGGATGACCATAGGTTTCCGTGTTGGCGTTGTCAAGCAGCTCCATTACGCGAAGATTGATTTTGCCGCACTCCAAGACCAAGCCAACGAGCTCATCAACCGTGAGGTCCGGGTTCAAGATGGATGCCAGCGCTTTATGGATGAAAGCGAATACGCTATCATCTTTCTGTCCCAGAAGAAGGGCGTGGTCAGCGTACGCGGCGATTCCCTTTACGCCGAAAAGGATGATTTGGTGAAGGGACTGGATATCGGGGTTGTCACTCACATCTGCTTTCAACCCCACGCTTTCCCCCTGCTTGATCATCGCGTCAAGGGTTAAGGCAGGTGTCCAAGTGGCAGCGTCTTCGGTGAAATCAATGCGTCCACCTGCAGCCTTGACCTTCACTTTGAGGGCGTCCCGCAGCTCGATGGATCGACGTATGAATTCGACAAATCGTAAGGGATCAAAGTTTACGTTTGTCAGAGTGGCGAAGGCGGCTTCGACTGTGAACCGATTCACCTCTTCATCGATTATACCGTATTTTTGGGCTTCAACCCCATAAAGGGAGAGCCCCTTTAATGAATGGATTAACAAATCTATTAACGTGGCGACTTCGGGGCTCTTTCCGCATACGCCCCGGATGCTGCAGCCAACGCCTTGCGCCGTCTGTTCACATTGGTTACAAAACACTTTTTCTGTCTCCTTATTGGATTCTGGTAACTTGTTAATAGATAGTTAAAGTTTTTTCGGTAGTAACATTCAGCAGTCTAATGTTTTTAGTATTTTTTAGGAGGTAGAACCTTTTGTTCTCCGAGGTTGAGGTTTGCTTAATAATTGGGTGTCAATTCGTCTAACGCTTGTAGTGGTCGTATGAAGTTGTAGTATGATCTCCATCCGTCTATCGTTGGGTTTTGCTCTTTTGCCTTAAAACTCTCATCACGTTTTTCCTCTCTTATATTGATACTAAGTTACCGAAATTCCTTTTTACGTGGATTAATGGGAGTCGGGGCAGTTTCCTGTGGAGAGGCAGTGGTTCTGTGCATGATTCTCCACTGTCTTGAAAAGGGTCTCCACTGTGTCCCGGTTGAGACTGTAGACTTTAGACTTTCCCCTCCGTTCGAAGTGAACGAACTTGCATCGTTCTAACGGTCGGAGATTATGGGATACCATACTCTGCTCCTGACCCAAGGAGTCCGCGAGTTGGGTCACATTCATTTCGGATTTGCTGAGTACTTCCAGTATGGCAAGCCTGGTTGGGTTAGCCAATGTGGAGAAAAAGCCGTAGCAGAGATCGGTCAATCCTTTCTTCATAAATTCACACCATAGTTGAATTTCTCATCATATGAAGAATACTTCATGCTACATAAAGGTTTCTTCGACGACTCCTCTCACACCGTTATAGAGCCGACTAAACAACAAGGGCCCTATGGTCTGTAAAAGATTATGCTGACCCTAATTCTTTGTCTTGGATTCGAGTCCTATACTGCTGTAGAGTTATGGAGTCGTTCTGCCTCTAACGACTTTGACATCTGTAGACATTGCCTAGCATTCATAACGTCGATGGCGTTATCAATGAATCGTGGCACTCCTGAATTCACGCTTTACCGATTGATGTGAGAGGATGGAGACATAAAAAAGACTGTGAACAGTAACTTTTGGTTGAAGAAGCGTCAGAAGTAGCCGTC
>JAZFSF010000040.1:0-2025 GCA_036446055.1 Bathyarchaeia archaeon
TTCTTGGAGGAATATGGACAAAGCTTATTAATAAGAGTAACGGTATACACTTAATTAAACATATTTAATAGATGAGTTTCTCTGTTTTTCTTGAATCTAGGAAGATGCATGAATATGTCTGACATAAATGTTGTTCGTGAGGGAGTAGTTGACGGTGAAACAAAGATCATTGCAAAGCTTTTCGAAGTTGAAAACGCAGTCATAGCCTTTTTCGATGAGGAAGGAAGCACGAAACTCGGAACCTTGACTATCGCGATCCCTCAATTTAGTGGAGAATCATGTATTTCCTCAGTGCTTCTTGGAAATAGAAACGCTTTAATCACAAAGGTTTTAGCCGAACAATTGGTTAGAGCCTTCAACAAAATTGCGTTAGTCTCAAGTCACCTGACTGTAATACAGGAAAATCGGATAAACACCCTCCTCATACGCCTCGCTAAAAAACTATGTGATAAGGCAAAGTCCCAAAGACTTCCCACGTCATCCCCACCGTAAAGACGCCACAACAAAACTTGATACATTATTTTTTCGAGAAATAACGTTTTTTAGCTAGTTATCTGAAAAATTCTGGTACATGATTCTGACGATTTAGCGAGTGATTCCAGAAAAGCCATTGTTACAACTGAGGGCACGCTTAATTAAGGAATTATGTTCTAAAATATTCTGTATACAAAGAATTTTCTCTGAAGAACTTATGACCTATAACGAGTTGAGGAAAAAATAGTGAACCTCATAAACAAGAAACAAATAGACTTGAAGCTAGTCACCTTTAAATAAAACATTATCGAATGAATGTGAGAGGCCCTTAACCTATCCTGTTTCACTTCAGAGGATTAGATGTCCAATAATGTCTTTGGCTTGGTGATCAATGGTTGATTCAGATCGATGGGAGAAATATTAGGCGATAAACCCTTTACCCTTAACGGTTACTCGTCTTGAGAGCCTTACATTAACCCATCAACGAGATAAAAATTCACAAGTTTTAACAAAAAGTCTTAAGTGAAGAAAAAGATGACCCTCTACAAAGACGTACCTTCAACCTTTGACTTACCCCTTATAGAACGAAACATCTTGAAGTTCTGGACAGAAATCGATGCTTTTAAAAAACGAGTGACTCTGAACAGGGGACATCCCCGTTGGTCCTTCATCGATGGCCCTATCACAGCAAACAATCCCATGGGCGTTCACCATGCTTGGGGACGAACCTACAAAGATCTCTACCAACGCTACAAGGCAATGAACGGCTTTGATCTCCGCTATCAAAATGGCTTCGACTGTCAGGGACTTTGGGTTGAAGTCGAGGTTGAGAAGGAACTCGGTTTTCGCTCAAAGAGAGACATCGAAGAGTTCGGCATCGCTAAATTCATCGATAAGTGTAAAGAGCGTGTGCTACGTTTCTCCGCCATCCAAGTGGAGCAATCCATACGTTTGGGATATTGGATGGACTGGGACGACACCCATCTGCTCCGCAAACTAGCAAACCTCATAAAGTCTCCCGAAGAAAGAGTAACTGTAAACGGTACAAAGGGACTTGTTAGCGATTCCGTAGAGCAACTAGTCGGACAGTTGGGAACCTCAACGCTTGGAGGCTCCTACTTTACATTCTCAAACGAAAACAATTACACTATCTGGGCTGTCCTAAAAAAGTGTCATGAGCGCGGTTGGCTCTACAAGGGACGAGACGTCCTGCCTTGGTGTCCACGCTGTTCCACCGCTATATCTCAACACGAGATTGCGACAGAGGGATACCGTGAACTAATCCATCCAGGAGTCACAATCAAGTTTCGTCTACAAGAGAAACCTGAAGAATCTTTACTCATATGGACTACAACACCTTGGACATTGACAGCTAACATTGCAGCAGCGGTTCACCCAGACATGAGCTACGTCAAAGTTCGTTGGAATGACGAAACCTTTTATCTAGGAGAAAACGCTGTTGAAAGAGTTTTCAAGATTCCTCCTAAAATCTTGAACACTCTAAAAGGGAAGGATATGGAAGGCTGGGCATACAAGGGCCCCTTTGACGAG
>JAZFSF010000041.1:0-2346 GCA_036446055.1 Bathyarchaeia archaeon
AGCTTGAGATGGTGGTGAGTGAGTGATGGAGTTAAAAGGCACAGTAATATTATTGGCCATTTTTGCATTATTAGCATTTCCAGTCTACGCACAAGGTTCTGCAGGTGGAGGTGTCCTTAGCCCTACGTTATTAGAGGAAAATACTTGTTACAATTGTCATATAGACGAAGATGATTCTGATCTAAGCGATCCGGCGAAGGATTGGGACGAGAGCATACATGAGGAGAATGATATTGGTTGTGAACGTTGCCATGCGGCGATTGTTCCCATCGGCAGGCTTTCAGTCTTCGGAGAATTCGAGGGAAACTATAGGGATGATCACAAGGACCTGATAATCTCGGAATACACACAACAGATATCCCCTGAGCTATCTGTGAACAAACCAGCCTTCGAATCAAAAGACCCTGAGCTAACCCCCGTAGAGGGAGCCGAAGGTGAGTACAGTGCGGTGATCCGCAAGGGCCTTTCGAAGCAGCAGATAATCGTAATATGCTCAAGGTGTCACGGCCTTACGCCATTAGATGCAGAAAACCCGATGGACGTCTTTCCCGCTTTTAAGGAGGATGTCCATGGAGCGGGAGTAATGCTGGGCCTTGGCGACCCCGAAAGGATGGCGGCTTTGGGTATAGAGGCTCCTGACGGCGAGGATGTGGCGGGATGTACTGATTGTCACGATGCCCACAACACTGTAAGCCTGGCGGACCTCAGTAAAACGGAGAGTCTTAACTCCTGTGCTGGGGGTGTACTGGGCGAAGAGTGCCACAGCAGCGATGCAATTGCGGAAAAATATGATTTTGTGAACGCCTACGAGTCGTACCAGGATACCCATCATGGTAAGGCCCTTCTTCTTGGTCAAGAAGACGTTGCCGTGTGCTCGGACTGTCACAATTCCCATGGCATCCTGAAGGCAGACGATTCAGAGTCCACTATCAGCGCAGAGAACCGCGCTGATACCTGCGGTCAAGATGATTGTCACGGTGCAACACTGAGCGTTGCAACGGGAAGCATGCACATGAGGGATTCGGTCTCGATAGCAGGTGTATCGGTGTCGGAGCTGATAAAGCTCTTCTATTCGATACTAATACCTGGGGTTGTAGGCTTCTTTGGTCTGTACATAGTGACGGATTTCATTAGGAGTATATCTGGTAAAGGAGGCGAGTAAGATGGCTGAGGAATACACAAGGTTCACGGTATCTCAGAGGGTCCAGCACCTAGTTTGGTTCCTCGCCTTCACCGTACTGGCCGTAACTGGTTTGGCCCTCATGTATCCCAATATGGGATGGGCCCAGTTCGTGGTCAATTTGGTTGGAGGCATGGATAATAGGGGCTTGCTGCACAGGATTGCTGCGGTGACATTCATTGGACTGGGTGTAGCGCATGTTGTGTACTACGGAGTTTTAGACAAGGGCAAGAAAGCGATAATGCCGTCCAGACAGGATCTGAGTGACCTCGTCCAAGACATGAAGTACCACCTTTTCATGAGCGGTGAGAAGCCAAAGTTCGGACGATACTCATGGTTCGAGAAGGCTGACTACTGGGCAGGAGCCGCAGGTTCGGTCATAATCATCGTAACCGGAGCCATAATGTGGTTCAGCTTTGGTTCGAGTTCGTTGAACATACTCGGTTTCGTGCCCCTAGGAGTTTACAACTGGGCGAGATTGATCCACGGATACGAGGCTATCCTCGCAGTAGCAGTGGTGATATTGTTCCACTTATACACAGCGATCTGGAAGCCGGGCACATTTCCTTTGGCGATGCAGATCTGGACTGGCAAGATGACAAAAGAGCAGATGGAGCACGAGCATTCTCTGGAACTCGAAGAACCAGGAAGTCAGTAAACAAGAACATAGGCCCCTAAGAACATTGGGGGCCATAACTTTATTTTTTTAATTCTAGGTATTTTGTAACATAATCTGAAAGTGCCTTTACATCTCCTTCTGGATGATATATTGGCACGTCTAGGTTCTTGCTATCGAATATTTCAGGTGTGAGACTAACTAAACAAATCAGGTCTTTTTGCTTGAGAACTTCCAGGGCCTTTTCTGGATTCTTTGAGGCCAGTATCATCGGAACATCCCTAAGGGGATTACCTTCTACAATTATCAGGTCCAGATCATAAACCTCTAAGAGTTCGACGGATTCCTGGATTCTATCTCCCTCAACATTTTTTATAAGTGAGATCTCCTTGGGGGCCGCACCTATGACTACTTTTGCACCGGAATTTGCCATTCTCCAAGTGTCCTTCTCAGGAGTATCCATGGAGAAGTCAGGCTCATGTATTTGTTTTATCGCTCCAACAGTATAGCCGCGGTTTGTGAATTCCTTTATTAGGGACTCTACTGTAGT
>JAZFSF010000042.1:0-2530 GCA_036446055.1 Bathyarchaeia archaeon
TGGCGGTTTCAGGTGCTCAAGTAGTCTTAGGATTGACTTCAGCGGGCCGTGTTAATTGTGAAATGCCCGTACCCGGTCTTGTAGTGGTTACGCGTGCGGTTAGGGATGAAGGGACTTCATACCACTATCTTCCAGCCTCGAAAACAGTTGATGCACCATCCAAAGTGGTGCAGTTCTTGAAAGTGGAATTAAAAACCCTGCCACTTCCCGTTTTATCAGGAAGTGTATGGACCACTGATGCTCCTTACCGTGAAACAGTGAAGGAACTAGCAGTCCAAGCAGCCGCTGGAGTTCTAGCAGTAGAGATGCAAACTGCATCCTTATTCGCTTTTTCTGAAGCGCGTCATTTTCCAGTCGGTAGTGTTGCTTATGTAACAAATCGAGTGGGTCAAACAGATGAGTCTTTTGATAAAGGTACACGTAGTTTAGAGTTTGAAATTCTCAAACGAATTTGCCGTGCTGGCAAGCGATTCGTTATGTCATCCGAATAGTGCACGCTAACAAAGGGCAAAGAATGAAGTATATCCTTTTTTCTTGCTAGCTTCATTTAATCAAAAGTGACATATCGAAGAGAGTTGTAGCTAGCTTAAAAAAATGGAAAGTCGATAATCGACTTGTCCTACTCACTCGCCTCTCTCAAATAACAAGTAATGGTTGAATAATTCGATTCCAGCCACTTGATAGGTGTGGAGACGCCGGTCATTCGTTTGCTGTTCCTCAATTGTGTTACTGACCTTATTATGGTGCCCAACTTGCAAACAGTTCCATTCCTTCAACACATCTTCACCTTTCTAGCATTTTAATTAGCTAATCTCAAATAAATTTCTGATATATTTTTCTAAGTTGAGTAAAACATAGAAATGTGTGCTTAGTTTAAAATTAATGCTATTTCATTTATCGTTAGGAAAATGCACATTCAAACCAGCGCTAATTGACCATTAACCCTATATATTTTAAAGTCATCCAAATCATAGCCGTCTATATCCACTTCAAAGGTGAAAAGCAGTTAATTTGTAATTTATGTTGGAAAAGAATTGTTATCCAAGGACGCAAATGATAAAAAAAAGTAACAGTGCTTTTTTGAAGTCGAGGGTCAGAGTATGGCGATTATTGATTGTAAATCGTTTGCAACGACGAGGGGAGTGTTTGAGAAGGTATTCCTCGGGTTGAGGTGATATTGGATTATTGTGTCGGGATCCTTCAACATATGTCCAGTCAAGATACCCACAGTGGCATCATCTGCCAGTATTCTCTCTTCGGACACTAGTTTCTTGATGCCTGCAACTGTTGCAGCGGAGGCGAGTTCGCATCCAAACCCATTTCGACCAACGATGGCTCTGGCGTCAAGCATCTCCTTGTCGCTTACCTGGACAACGAGACCATCAGTGTATTCCAAGGTTCTCAAGGCCTTTTTCAAATTCACGGGTTTAAGAATCTCTATGGCGCTCGCCTTGGTCTCCGCTTTCCACCCTTTTCGTTTCATGTCTGAATAGTATGTATCGATGACGTCGTCGTTGACTAGGCCTCCGTTCCACTTAACGTCTTGTTCATTGAATAGTTTGTAGAGTGTGTTAGCGCCTTCAGCGTTGACAACAGCTATGTGAGGCATCTTCTTTATCCAGCCCCAATCATAGAGTTCCTTTAAGGCCTTGCCGAAGGCTGAGGTGTTGCCTAGATTTCCTCCGGGAAAGACGATCCAGTCAGGTACCCTCCACTTCAAATAGGCTAGGATGCGGTAAATCATAGTTTTCTGTCCTTCCAGCCTAAAGGCATTGAGGGAATTGACTGGATAGAAGCCTTTTTTCGTTACGAGTTCTTTGACCCGGTTCATGGCATCGTCGAAGTCGCCTCGAATTTGAACGACTTGGGCTCCGTAGTCCAAGGTCTGAGCCAGCTTTCCTTGAGCAATCTTGCCTTCGCCCATGAATACGATGGCTTTGATTCCCTCGTTGGCAGCGAATGCTGCTGCTGAGCTGGAAGTGTTTCCTGTGGAAGCACATGTGACTCTTTTGACGCCTAACATTTTGGCGTGGGTGAAGGCTGTTGCCATTCCATTGTCTTTAAAGGAGCCTGTAGGATTGTCTCCCTCAAATTGGAGCCAAAAATTTTTGGATCGCATGCCCACGTACTCTGCAACTCGTGTCAGGTGGAAAGGCTTGGTTCTGCCCTCAGCGCCGTCTAGGGAAACAAAGACGTTACTGTACGTGTCAAAGTCGTTGCAGTCGACTCCGGGAAAGTTGATGAGTTCCCTGAAACGCCAGACGCCACTCTCATTGAAGATATTTCCGCGATGATTCCGTCTCTCATTGAAGACTTCTTTCAAGGTTGGGCTGGGTCTATCATCGTATCGCACATCTACGAGGTTTCCACATTTTTCACATGCCGTCTTCAGCGTGTACACGTCATAAGTTCTGCCACAGTTAGGGATAATACACTGCTGAACTGCTTTGGTCTTCATAAAATAGACCATATTAACTTCTCTCATATATACCTAAGCAAAGTCAATAAATTCCATCATTGGGATATAAAT
>JAZFSF010000043.1:0-2322 GCA_036446055.1 Bathyarchaeia archaeon
CGGATTTAGTTGGATCAGCGCAACCAACGATTATTATGGGGGCCTGAGCTATCCACTCTCTCGACCTTCTCGACTTCCTTGCCTCAATGGCCCTTGCGGTTCCCGCCACATTAACTGGCGTTTCACGCCTCATAACTATCTTCTTTCGAAGAGCTTCATCGGTGACGATAATATAATTCCAGCATTGGCGGTTACCCCACGATGGAGAGAGGCGGGCTGCTTCTAACACATAATTCAGTTTCTCTTCAGGAACAGAATCGGACTTGTATTTTCGAATACTTCTACGTTTTCGAACCAGTTCAAGAAAATCCATAACTATCACGTAGTACTCAAGACGATTACCCGTCTTATAGAGCTTATTCCGTTTGTAAGAAGTGTTTAACGCAAATAAAATCTCTTCAGACGAGCCATCTAGATCAGCTAGCTATCCATTGAAACGGTTAATCTTTGCTTCCAGGAATGCTGAGTCAAATCTCTCCCTTTTTTCGAGTTAATGGTGGATTTGGGACTGAATTTAAAGTCGATTCACTAAACTGGATGACTAATGTTCCTCGTTTCCACACCTTCCTCAATTCGTTCCGATGATACATGAAGTAATCTGCTTCGAAGGGGGCTTCAAATTAAATTTTCAGGAAAAAAAAGAGGGGAGATGAAAAATTTGTTTTCTCCGCTCACCAGATGTCCGCTATGACGTGACTAAGGCCTAGCGCTTTCAAGGTCTCTTTGAGAGGCTTCCCTGTAGCGACGTCCCACCCGAGTAAGCTATAGTAGTTATCCAGCATGGCGTCCCAATGAGGTTGGATGCTTATACCCTTCGAAGGCCCATCGACAGGTGTGGACCCGTATCGCTCGGAAGGTCGGTCCAGCTCTCGTGTTATGCCAACTTGGATATTAAATGCTCGCATGAGGTTGATGGCGCGTAACCCGACGTTCCTCGCTTCGTCCTGTGTCATGTCCCATCCTGTTACTGTGTTCACGGCTTCGGCCAGCAAGGGCACGTTTGTTCGTGTGTTGAATCGGCAGGTTCCTAAGGAGTCTTCGAAGACCATAAGTCCCTTCGCCGTGGCTTCGTAGGTAGAGACATCCATGGGGTACCCTGGACCCGATAATTCGGGGGTAGTGGGGTAGGTAGCGGTTTCCAGAGTGCCTGTATTTGAGGTGCACGTGTCAAACATCTCTTTCCATCGGGTTCGGTGGTCGTGGCCTCGCGGCGTATTGCCCTTCATGGTGTAGATGGCACATGTGGCTGCCTCTCCTCCTATCTTTCGAGAAGCATGCATCACGCCTTCCGCCAAGAAGTCACCACAACCAACGCGATTGGCGATCATGTGAAGTACCTGCTTCACCGCCTCGACGTTTCCCCACGTCAAGTCAAGCCCATTCACGTCATCGGGTGTAATCAATCCTCGTTCATAGCATTCCATGAGCCACCCTATCAACCACCCCGCCTCATTGTTATCCACACCCAATCGATCGGTGACACCTGATAGCATGAAGGCCGAGGCTGCGTCCTTTGAGTCGATGACGGGGCCCCAAGCTGCCATCTGCTCGTACTCCGGTTCCTCCACTTTCATTCCCTTGTAGGGGCCATGAGGTATTGTCATCATGGTGGAGTGGTTCAGCCGACACGCCCAACAGGGATGCGGTTTCGGGTCATACTTATTGCGAATGTCCTCTTCACTAAAGCCATACACCTCGTCTTTGGAGATGTCCCATAAATTCGTCGTGTAATTCTTGATTGGCAGGGTTCCTCTACCCGATATTTGGCTGCGATAGACGCCGCCAATGGTTCCTGAGAAGCCTTTCACCTGTTCATAGAAAGTGTTCGCAATTTCGCGAAGCCGATCTCGGTCATTAACGTCAATCCTCTGTTGTCCTCTCGCAACAGCGATGGCCTTCAGCTTTTTTGAGCCCATCACGGCTCCCGCTCCGTTGTGGGAGGCGGAGTGGCCCTTGTCCACGAACACGCCAGCGAAACGGACTAAATTCTCTCCAGCTGGCCCAATCGAGACGACACTCATTTGGAGATCCTGTTTCCCCAATTCATTCTTGATGAGGTCGGATGTTTCATAGGTATCACATCGCATGAGGTGGTTAGCATCCCGTAACTGTGCTGCCCCATCATCGATGTGGAGATACATCCACCTCTTAGCTGATCCGTGAACTACGATGCCATCGTATCCGGAGAATTTTAAAAAGGCCCCAAAGTACCCATTGGTTTGCGTGGCAGTCGCGCCGTTGGTGAGTGCACCCTTAGTGATGACGGAGATTGTTCCCGAGCCACCGATGGAGGTACCGCCGAGGGGACCAGATGCGATGATG
>JAZFSF010000044.1:0-10453 GCA_036446055.1 Bathyarchaeia archaeon
TGCTACACATAGGGGTTCTGGGAGCGCTCTCACTCGTCGTAGGCGTTGGACTGTTTACACGACGCCCCGAGTTTTTCTGGTCCGCAATAGCTCTCGCCCCCATCACCGTCGCGATAGGCGTTTCAACGCTCTATTCGTCCATCGGCTTCTTCGGTTTCAATCCAAATCAACAGGGTCTGCTCTTTAATCTCGGCCTCATCACCTACTCCGCTGTAGCTTTTCTCCTCCTTTTCTACTTGATACTAAAAAGAAGGGTCCTTCTCCGCTAAAGAACAAAAAACGAGTTTAGGAGATATACTTGGACGACGGATCCTCGAATTCCCTCACAATCTCAATCCCTCGTTCATAAGAGCGGGGCATGTAGAAGGGGTTGATTTTGATGAAAGACCAAGGTCCCTCAACCGCCATTTTTGTTGCCACGTGGGTGGGACCGAAGGTTTCTTCGGCGACTACGTAGGTCAGCTCTCTCACCCGTCGCTCATCGATGTAGCCAAGAGTGTGTAAATATTCATGGAGAAGGATATAGTAAATGAAGGCATTGACCTCTATTCGTGAGGCCGTCGTCTGAATTACTTGTTCTAAGAGTACTCGATTCAGGATAATGCCGTTGGTTCCCAGTTGATGGTAGGCGCCGACTTTCAAAGGCATGTCGCGAAGATATAGGAGGAGACCGGTTCGTTCGTGGTTCAGAGTATCCTTCACCGATTTTTTTACTAGGGTAAAAACCTCGCGAAAGTTTTGACTTCGATCCAGTTGGTTCGCGTATTCTTCGTGTTTACCACGATCTTCCCATGGAATCATCTGTGTCTTCACTGGTTCTGGACCTCCGTCCAGAGTTACATCATCAAAATCTATTTCCATCATTCAGGATATTCCTCCCGTATCACCTGCAGTGTCCGTCGCATGGCAACTAATGTCATCATGAAACAGAGCTGCCCTCGCTTCGAAAGCCGATATTCTCCTCTACTAGGCGATTCAACGAAACCGATTTTCTGGAGCTTGACAGCGTTCTCCCGTATAATCTTCGGGTTCAAGCCCAAATCAGTCATGAACTCCTTAAACTTCATCGTGTGACGCTCATGTTCTAATAAACGGTGGAGCATACGAATCCTGTTAGCGTTCGTGAAGGCCTCATAAAACTTCACGTTACGTTTAACTTCTCTCCGAAGTTGATCTACTTCTCTCATCAACTCCCGTCGTTTCCAGTCACTGGGAGACAGAGGAATCTCTAAAAGAACTTTACCGTCATCTTCAATAATGAGTTTTAGCCCCATATGTCCCACTCAGTTTCCATTGGATATCTTTAATTACTTATTGGTAACATTTAAACACTTGTTTTTAACGAGAACAACACGTGAACTTTAAGAACCCTCAGCTTCTAGAAGATAATTATCTTCACAAGAGATACAAAACATGGTTAAATAACGCTTTTAATTGTCGATTTTAGATTTAAATTAAATCCTTAGAATCTCACATATCCTCCCTAAGAAAAAGTTGCAGTGTTGAGGCGAAAACGAATTATTCGTATGAATGAAATAAAAAAAGAAAGATAGTACCCTGATAACGAAGCTCAGTTCATTCAACCTATTTATTTTTCCTAACTTCCGTGAAAAATGAAGGCTCCCGATTCTCCAACGAAGCTCTGAAACGGATCAACGTCATTTAAATATGAAAGAGGTATCTGATGTAAACCAAGTCAGAACGAACAGGGGCAAATTCAATGAAAAACTCTTTTGAAGAAATCCTTGAAATCACCGCTATTTATCCACGGGAAATCTTGGATTCACGGGGAAACCCCACGATAGAAGTCGAGGTACACACGCGACACTGCTGTGGAATAGCAAGCGTTCCATCCGGTGCCTCAACTGGCGTCCACGAAGCCCTTGAACTCAGAGACGGCGATAAATTAAGATATAATGGTAAAGGTGTCAAAACCGCCGTGAATAACATCAGAGACGTCATCGCGCCTGAACTCGTTGGAAAAAACGTGACCCAGCAAATGAACATCGACAAACTGATGATTGACCTCGACGCCACCGAGAATAAGTCGAATCTCGGGGCAAACGCCATACTCGGTGTTTCGTTGGCGGTAGCCAAAGCAGCCTCTAATACTATGGGTATATCTCTCTACAAATATTTGGGGGGAGAAGAGGCAAAAGTTCTACCCGTTCCTCTGATTAACGTGATAAACGGCGGGCTTCACGCCGGAAACAAATTGAGCGTCCAAGAATTCTTAATTCTACCTCTTGGAGCAGAAACCTTCTCAGACGCACTTCGAGTTGGAGTTGAAGTCTATCATGCTCTTAAGACGGTTTTACGAGAGCAATACGGTTCTTCAGCAATCAATTTGGGAGATGAAGGAGGCTTTGCTCCTCCTATGAATAAGACCGATGAAGCCTTAGATGCCATCCTTAAAGCCATCAACAAAGCCGGTTACGCACCTGGAGAAGATGTGTACCTCGCGTTAGACGCTGCTGCTAACGGTTTCTACGATGCCAAGAATGAAACGTATTCTGTTGATAACAAGGTTTACACCACTGACGCCCTCGTCAACTTCTATAAAGATCTTGTTGAGGCTTACCCTCTTGTTTCTATTGAGGATCCCTTTCACGAAGATGACGTTAAAGGCTTTGCTGCCATAACACAGGAGATTGGAGAGAATGTACAGATTGTTGGTGATGATTTCTTCGTTACTAACGTGGAACGCCTGAGAAGAGGCATTGAAAATGGTATAGCTAACGCCGTTCTCCTCAAAGTAAACCAAATTGGAACACTTACTGAGGCTCTTGACGCCGCCCAATTGGCCCAAAAAAACGGATATGGTGTCATCGTCAGCCATCGCTCAGGTGAAACCACCGATACTTATATCGCAGATATTGCAGTTGCATTAAACGCAGGGCAAATTAAAACGGGTGCTGTTGCGAGGGGAGAACGAATAGTCAAATACAATAGGCTCCTTAAAATAGAAGCTCAGCTTGCGTCAAAAGCCATCTACGCGGGAAAAAGTATCCTGCGTTCCTAAATTTCATAGATATTAAACCGTATATTAACGCGATAATATCTCACTAGCTATGGTGAACTTGGTCGTTATCGACCTCGTGACCGAAAGTTTTCATAACCGCTGTAAAAAAAGTTCTGTAACCCTTTATACATATTTCTCTCTGGACTGAATTTACACACTACCAGCCGAGTCTAATTTATATACTAATTCAAAGCGAACCTCTTGACTGCTGTTACAGTATTAAGACAGACCTCCATAACAAAATAATCTGTGTAGACGTACTCCTTGTGTATACCAAAGAGAATCATGAAAAGTCTGCTTCAAGCAAGCTTAGGATAAAAGAAGAACTCTTAAATTAGTATGCCTCTCACTCTAAATGAAACCATGTTTCCCATCGTTATCGTCTTTGTCATCCTAATCGGCGTAATGGTAGCTGTGATTTTATCCATACATATCAATCCTAATCAGTCGCTAGAATGTCCCCACTGTAAACTTGAATTCGTTTCAGACCTCTTTCTCCTCCAAGAAAACACCCTCGTTCAATGCCCGTTCTGTCATAAATGGATGACGGCACAAAAAGTTAGGGAGAAATACCACGCTCGAAAAATATTTCGTTAGTAACTAAGCTAACTGAAAGATAGATTTTTCTTATTTTATTGTGTCACATTCAATCTAAAGTAAGATTTTACGGAACAGATGTGATAAATATACTTCTACTAAAGCACAAAACCTTCAAATCAATAAAAGTGTTCGGATAATGGCGATAAAGACCTCTCTTTTTATTCTGTTTTTTTAGATGAAAGCTTAAAATAGGAGACTATTACTATTACGTTTCGTTGTTGATTTTATGAGAGGCCTTGAAATATTATCATTTAACGTTGCAGTTTTGTTTAGGCTTGTCTCGCCTTTGCCTCTGTCAGTATGTTGTATGCTACCGATGATGATGCGCGGTCAGGGTCAAGGGGGTTGCTGATATGGCCAGTTTGGGTGGACTTGAATCGCTCTTGCCTCTATTACTGTGTTGTATGCTACCGATGATGATGCGTGGTCAAGGTGGAGGAGGTAAGTCTGAACAGACTACTGAATCGGATTCATGGTATGTAACTTATGGAATACAGGAAGCCTACGACGCAATCGTCAAGGAAACAGATGATTGGCGTGATAAAATGGCAGTAAAAAGAACGAAAAGTCGTCTTTCGTTCCTTTCCCGTAGAACTCCTCAAAATTTCGTCGTCGACCAAGATGTTTCCCCTAGACTCTATAGATTGAAAGACGACCAAGCTGGAAACATGTCTTTTGAGTTAACAGAAGTAGAAGAAGGCGGAACAACAATCAAAGCAACCTATCAAGGAAACGCGAGGTCTTTGGTACAGAACTTCAAGGCAAAGATGCCCGTTAAGATTCTGAGTTCGATTACAAAGATCTGCCCGTCCTGTGGTAAAGAAATGAGACCGGACTTCAAGGCCTGCCCCTATTGCGGTGCGACATTAGGATAAGGTTGAACACGATTTTGCTTCATTGGGAACCATTGCTTGCTCACAGACATTGGTTTACAATCCATGCCTTTGGAAAAAAACTACGACTTTGTGCACGATGTTCCGGCGTCGTCTTAGGGTTTATTTTTTTTAAAAGCTTGTCGACACCCCTTTTTATGTCCTTTTCAAGCATTGTTATTCCAATCAAAACTGGATTTATCCTCGCCATTATATTTGCCCTCCCAGCTGTTGTCGATTGGATGACGCAGGTCGTTGGTCTTAGAGAAAGCACTAACCGGTTGAGAATTATAACCGGCTTTCTTGAGGGCATTGGTGTCCTACTTTTGAGTTTAACAGACCTCTCGTCTCTAGCAAAATTGCTGATTGTTTCCATCGTTAGTGTAAGCGTCGTAAGCATCGGAGTTTTAATTCGTAGACTTTCAAGCTAGGAAAGGAAACCAAAATCGGAAGACTTTGACTGGCGTTACCTGTTAGCTGATTAGCTTCATAAACAAAACGTTAGAAAATAGCTTGCTTCAAGTTTATAAGGTAAATTAAAGGGAGTAAAGCTATGATCGACACACATTGCCATCTTGGGCAACCTGATTACAATATAGATCGAGACAGAATAATCAAAAAATGTAAACACCATTTAAATGCTGTAGTCACCTGCTGTGCTAACCCTGAGAATTTTGATGTAACTATGCAACTTGTTAGAGAAAACCAAGGCTTTATTTTTGCGTGTGCAAGCCTGCACCCAAGATATGTAAAGGAAGTCAATGATAGAAATCTCGAGGAGTACCTAGAGGCTATACGACTACAAAAAAAGAGTCTCGTGGCGATTGGCGAAACCGGTCTCGACTACAATTGGATAACGGACCCTAAGGGACAGGAGAAACAAAAACAATTATTTTTAAGATTAATAGCGTTGGCGGAGCAACTCCAGCTACCGTTGGTCATACATAGCCGTAAAGCTACAGAGGACGTAATTAACATCTTAGAAGAACAGAAAGCAAGAGCAGTACAAATGCATATGTTTACTAATCGTTCCTTATTGAACCGCGTGATCGAGAACGGTTGGCTCATTTCCGTGAATACACTACTTCTGAGGAGCAAAACCGTGAAAAAGGTTGTTCGCGACTGTCCACTTGAACAGATTATGCTGGAAACAGATTCTCCCTGGCTTGGAATAGGCGAAGATGGGAACATAAAGCCTAAAAACGTCGTACGAAACGATCCTACTGCAATCCGCCTTGTGGCAGAGAAAATTGCCGAGATAAAAAAATTGGATTTAGAAACTGTGGATTACCAGACGACACACAATGCGACAGAATTCTTTAACATCAATTTATAAAGGGGTGTTTTTTATGAGTATTTTACTCAAAAATTACTTGAATCATCAGCTAATAGGTTGAACCCTGAGAACAGAAAAGTTTTCTTCATTTAAAGCTAAGCGGGTACTACGTTAATGTTAGACCTTTACGTTAAATGTTCTGGTGCAGGGGGTGGGATTCGAACCCACGAACGCCTACGCGACAGGGTCCTGAGCCCTGCTCCTTTGACCAGACTGGGAGACCCCTGCAACGCGATTGTGTTAAATACCCTCAATTTTATTTTTTTTACGCCTTTTTTACGAGGTGATAAGCCCTCATGTTTTGTCACATTATGTTCAATGTGGGTGTTCCTTAAATAATTTGCAAGTAGAGTTTATTTTTTAGAGGGATTTCGTGTGATAGATTGGCTTCGCCTGTTTGAGTGTGCGGCTTGGGAAATCTGTGAAAAGGTTAAGCCGCTGTTTGGTTCTGAAAAGGGGGGAAAGACTTTGGGAAGAGGTGCTGGAGGAGACGTCTCCAAGATGATTGACGTTCTCGCCGAAGAAATCGTCATAAAGACCTTAGAAGACAGGGGGGCGTCCTGTGTTCTTGTGAGCGAGGAATGTGGTATTAAAAGGCTTGGAGAAGGCGAAAGTAGCGGTTACGTCATCATTGATGGAATTGACGGAACCACAAACGCTGTTCACGGTCTTCCCTTCGTCGCAACGTCCCTAGCCTTCGCAGAAGGCCCTCATTTAAAGGATGTTCAAATGGGTCTCGTAATGGATTTTTCAAGGAACACGATATTTCTCGCAGAGAAAGGAAGAGGCGCCTTCCAAGATAAGAAAAGATTGAAAACGTCATCGGTCACCACCCTTCGAAACGCCATGATAAGTTTTGAATTAGGCTATCAATGCGATCGGGAAAAACAAATACGAAGACTCACTCCAATTCTAGCCAATTCTAAAAAAATACGTATCTTAGGATCCACTGCATTGGAGCTGTGTTATATAGCGTCTGGCACTTTAGACGCTTTCATCGACTTGCGGGGGGCAGCTAGAGCAACGGATTTAGCTGCGGCTAAGTTAATATTAGCAGAAGCAGGAGGTCAAAGTGTAACGTTTTCTGGACTCCCCCTTAACATAGCGCTAAAAGATATCTCTACCGCGTCCATTCTCGCCACATCTAATCTGCTTCTCTGCAATAACATACTCAAAAAACTTAGGGTTAATCATAACAACAGGTAAACAGAGGGGTTGCCACAAAACCCTTATTTAACTTCCCTTGAGTTGTATTTAGACTAAGCACCATTACCTATTGGAAAGGGTTGTTGTATATGCCTCAAAAACGTAAAAATCAAGACTATGACGAAAGAATAAATCAAGCAAAATCAATTTTATCCCTCATTGGCGAAGATAGAACTACTCCAAGGAACATAAGACGAGCAGCTAATGATGCCTGTAAGATGTTAGAAATCAGTGATCAAAGCCAAGCGGTTCGAGCTGCTCAAGCGATAAACATTTTGGATGATATCAGTCAAGACCCGAACATGCCGCCCTACTCAAGAACCCGAATATGGAACATCGTTTCGATGCTTGAAGTAATTAAAGAGTGATGTTTTTTCTACTCTCTCCTCCAAGCCACTAGATACTGATAATATGATAGACGTCAGTAAATACAGGTGAAAAAAATACATACGTATTTATCTATTAAAGAGCCATAGAAGTTACACGAAGGCCCGTTTAATCCTTTAACACCGTTTATTATTGTAAATAAAACCGTGTGTCGATTATTGATTTAAAGCCTACGATTTCCTTTCAACGTACTTTCCTCGGAACCTTTACCTCGAGCTAAAGGACCATTACTAATGAGTTAATCATGTTTATTCTTTCGGAAAGGCTTTAGTTATATTATTCTTATCTTAGTAACTAGTGAAATTACGATGAGTGACGACAAGGAATCCATTAAGCGTATGGCTGATATGTTAAAGTCTGGAGCTACCATGCTCTTTGAGCACTGTCCCCAATGTGGTTCTCCTCTCTTCAAACTTCAAGATGAAATCCGTTGTCCAAAATGCGATAAACGTGTTGTAATCGTGAAAGCAGGAGAAAAAATCCCCGATTTCTCTCGATCAGAACTTCTTAGTTCTGTAGAAACTACGGTGTTGTATGTCCTTCAAGAAATCAGTGAACGTGTGAGAAGAGAAAAGGACGTTTTAAAGATGGAAGCGTATGGTAGACTGCTAGCAATGTGGCTTGATGTGTTGGAAAAAGTAAAGAAAAGGCAACAGGTCTAGGTGTGCGACAATCTAAGAAAATGAAGGGATATAAAGTAGAAGAAGGATTGTCTTTGGCGTCCTTGTTCTCGAATGACGTCGAAAATAGGCTCATATCTCTGTTGATTTAAGATAAGTAGCTAACAAGAAAGGAAAAACATTGTAATTCTATTGAATAGGCTTGGAGCTGAGGTTATGATTAAAAATTCTTAACGTCGGAGGTTTCCCCCCTCGGAGAAGATGTGGTGATGGAGAGAAAAATTCTTTATAATCTGGTTGGAACCTTAAACCAGAGATTTCTGTTTGACAAGCTAATCAGAATGAAGTGGACTTGCCTTAAATCGTTCCTTTTAATGGAGGAATACATGAAGTTTCTCAGAAAATTCCGTAGAATCACCCCGGAATCTCTAAATGACGCTCTCTTCGCCATCGTCCAAGGCAACATATCCGTCGTCCAAACCCTAGATTACAATGATACTTACCTAGTTCTAGTCACAGCAGCGAAACAGTTACTGAATAACAGTCAGGAAAACGTGGAAAGTAGGCACCGACCTAAAACGAATAAAATAAAGAATGATCCATTGTATGACGTCACGGGATTACCTTGTGTTGACCAAATATTTACAGAAAATATGTTGAAGAAACTAGGACCTGTACGAAGGTGTTCTGCTCTTCCAAAGAAGAGTCCATGAAATCTGATGGAATGGGGGCTTTGATTACTTCTGAAATCGTGGAAATCCTTGACGCTCCATTTAAAGTAGAAAAAACGAAGGAGGGAATAATATCGACAGATGAGCAAGAATAAAAAACAACCGTTGTCTTCTTTAGGTAAATTCGTGAATTTTCCTTCAATAATAATACACGGAACCGTAAAAATAAGGCATAAAACTTCGAATACTCGTTTACAACGAATAATCGTTGAAGTACTTCGCGACCTAAATGGGTACACAGTACCGCAAGTCCTCAGTATAGCAAGTCTCTCAGGCACCCACAAAGGTGAGGTTGCGTTTGAAGTGGGTGTTGCAGATGGGTTAGATTTTAAGTACATGGACGCAGAAACTTTTTCCGAACTCGTTAGGCCTCTTAAATCTAGAAAAGCATTCAAGGTTTTAGATGTGTTAATCATAGTATTGTATCATTATACAAAAAACGGAAAAAAAATTCCATTGAATTTTGATCATCATTTACTACGATTTACCTTTAAAAAAGGAGAATTCAACGCATATCTTTTCCATATGAAGGGAATTCGACGAATGCCCCTTGATGATCTTCTTCACCAGATAATAGACAGAATAAAGGGAAAAATGACGAAAAACCAATTGAAAACCTTTCATATAGAATCTTTCAGAACCCTCTAAAACTAAAGGGTTTACTCCGCGTTTTAAAGTAGTTATTGTCGCGTTCAACCGGTTCTTGGATCTCGTTAAAATGACGAGTGAACTTTTCTTCGTTACTTCTTCACAAGACTGTAGATGAAGCATATAAGAAGAAATGAACTTTTTTAATACTGACTAATTGATTTTCTTACTCCTTTTCTTACGATGAATGCTTGGAAGAAAAACGGGTTGAGGTTACTATGAAGATGGGGGTCTGACTTTTATCACGTCTTTGTTAATGAGGTGGGGCGGTATCTTACCATCCAGTATTGCATTAAGATTTTCAATTGCCATATCTATCATCTTAGTCCTCGTTTCAACAGACGCGCTGGCGATATGTGGTAATGTCACTACGTTATCCATTTTAAGCAAAGGATTATCCGCGCTCGGAGGTTCAGGATCCCATACGTCTAATCCGGCTCCACGAATTTTTCCGTCTTTAAGAGCCTGAATCAGTGCCTTCTCATTAATTACTGGTCCTCGAGAAGTGTTTATCAGAAACGCTGTTTCTTTCATCATTTCTAATTCTTTTTTATCAATCAGATGCCTTGTTTGAGGAATTAACGGAACATGAACTGAAACGAAATCGGAGTTCTTTAATACGTTCTCCACATCAGTGAATTGCAAGCCCAATTCTTTCTCCATATCAGTATTTCTCCTCACATCAAAATATAGAAGTTTCATATTAAAGCCACGTGCTCTCCTCGCTATTGCTACACCTATCCTTCCAAGTCCTATAATACCAAGAGTCTTTCCATGGACGTCAAAACCTAAGAATTGTTTTGGTCCCCATCCACGCCATTTACCAGATCTAATGTATCGGAGCTTTCAGCTATTCTTTAGACACTGCCATTATAAGACCAAACGTAAGGTCGGCTACGGTTTTAGTTAGAACGCCCGGTGTGTTGGTTACATAAATCCCTCGTTCTGTGGCAGCCTTTATGTCGACATTGTCGTAACCTACAATGGCATTACAGATGGCTTTTAGAGAACCTCCGCTAGCGTCCATCACC
>JAZFSF010000045.1:0-2791 GCA_036446055.1 Bathyarchaeia archaeon
AATAGTGCATCTCTATGGGTATGCCAAGTTTTTCAAAATACTGTTTAGTTAGATTCGGATACTCTGTTGTGACCCTGCTTCCTGACTTAATATCCTTCACATCTGTGATCTCAGAAGCCTCAGGTACCGCCACTACCAAGCGTACGTTACCAGAACCGGTCTTGCTGTAGGGAAGGTCTGCAACGACTTCTACATCAGCATCGCTCTCCATCACCCAGTCAAGACCCGAAATACCCAGGTCGAAATAATTATCCTCAATGTATTTAGGTATCTCCTGGGGTCTTAGTATCTTCACACTATCTATCCTGGGATCTGAAATCACGGGATTGTAGTCCCTTTGACCTTTTTTGACCTCCAGGTCAGCCTGTTTGAACAAACGCATGGTCTGCTCTTCTAGGCTACCTTTGGGTAATGCTATCCTTAACATGGCAATTTATCCTCTCTTCACCGTCTCTATACTTTCCACGTACATTAGCGGATAATCTTTTATATACTTCATCCTGCCCACGCATCTAAATCCACCGTATTGCACGGTCACGGATAAATCTAGCATCTCACCAGACAGCGTGGCGTAGCCGTATTCGTTGAGTTTCTCAACAGCTATTTCTACCTTGGCCTCTTCCACATAAGGCTGGTTCTCAATCGCTTTCTTGATGGCTGTCTCAAGGGAATCCTTGCTTTTTGGACTCACAGGCGTTCCCGCGAATTGATGGAATGCCGTGGCAAGTTTTATTCCCGTCTCAAAAATGCATCTCTCTTTCTCTGAAGTATCAGGGAAAAGACCTTCCTCATCTAAAACCAATCGAACCACTCCGGGACGTCGGCGAAGGTCGCCCCCGTGATCAGTTCTATGCCGCTGATGCTTTTACCTCTTTCCCACTTATAAGTGTAAAAAATGTCCCTAAGGTCTTCTATCCTCCAAACAGGGGTTTGTGTAAGTACAACATCGTCTGCGTCCGAACTGTCAAACACAGGTTCCATCCCTACGATGGACTTCGTGCTCAGAGTCGAGGAAAGAGAACCGGTGAGAGTAAACCAATCGTCCCAAGATGGTACCTCTCCGAGATTAACATTAGAGGTATCTGCTGAGGGATCATAATCCTGGTAATAAATGGCGCTAGGAATTTGGCTAACGTCGGATATAGGAGCTGGAGCGGCCGAAATTAAAGCGGCTCTTTCAACGACACATGGCGCGGTTATAAATCCAGTATCAGAAGGAGTAATCGTAAACTCTTGCTCCCATTTCTTTACAATGATATAACGATTTTCTTCTTCTATTGCTTGGGGATCAATGTTACCTGAACACGAAACGCTATCGATGGCGACTTGAATATCAACACCTTCGTTTGGGCGGAGCCACCATCCCACACTAGTGCCTAAACTATAATACTGCTTAGTAAGAAGACCGGTTTCATCATATACCAATCCACTGCCTAGTGGGGAATACCTATCTAAAGGATCTCCGTATTTTCGCCAGAGGCCTTCTTCCAAGACAGCAAAGGACCTGGCATATGTATTTACATCGTTTATTACCCAGCCGTCGGGTAACGCCACAAATATTCTTTCAAAACCAACATTCTCTATCTTCGCGTCTATGACGGTGTCAATCGTGCCTACCGATCCTTCCGGTACTTCAACCATCTCGAACACAGCATGGACTAAAGATAAACTGCAAAGAATTAGAAGCAAAGTCAGCAATCGCTTCATCGTATCTTCTCCCTTATTAGAGGATTAAGATCGGCTCGTGAAGGTTACGTATATATTTTCCCTGTCCTCGTCCGTAAACAACCTCAAAACCAATCCCGGGGCTTCATCAGCCGTAACCCTAACCAGTATGAGATACTCAACGTCAAACTCTCCAAAACCAGTCGCCTCTTCTATATCATCTAAACGCATGCCGTATTTATCCATCAGTTCATTGAAATCGCTCTCGCTTATCTTATTGGCAGCGTATGCTTTCTGAACTTCACTGAGGTCTATTGTGAGAGTGGTTTGGGTCTGACTAGAGGAAGTACCAGCGCTGCCAGTGAATGTACCTGTTAACGATGCACCCGTGCCCCCTACACTAAGAGTCGGGACAGTACCAACGCCTTCCACGCCACCACCAACCTTCAGTCTGGTTTCAGACTCCGAAAGATCGATGTCTCCACTGCTCTCAGCGCGAAGAACGCTTATCACTTTAGCGTCTTTAGCGAGATAAACTGTCTCATAGGAACTGTCTGGATCTGACTCGTTTACGAGCCTTCTATGATATACGTTTACAATCATATTTTCATCGGGGAAATACAATCCCTGTTGCCTCGTACCCCACATGGGCACATACTCATATCTGAGCTCCCTTATGGTGGCATTCATCAAAATATCATAAGATAAAGATTGGATTCTTTGTTTAATATCTGGAACAGATCTATACACATCCCCATTCAGCTTAAGCTCTATTTCTTCTGTTGACTCGAGCAATGTTTCTACCTCCGCCAAGCGATAGCTGCGCCATGCGTCATTAGCAGGCACGTCGACATCAATTGCTTGCACCTCAGCTGTAGTCTGCGCTGTACGTAATTTATCCTCAAGACCCGATTCAGCCGTTACAACCTCAAGCCCGGATCCTATCCCCGCAATCAACGCGCGTGTCCAAAGAAGTCACGCCGACCACGATCCCGGTGAAGTTGTGGGTGGCGAGCTTCAATTCTCCAATCTCTCGCCCGTTGATCTCTCGCTCGAGTCGGAAGACAGTGCGTTCGTCGAGCCGAGATCGAGACAACCACCGATTTCTCGTTCAATCTAACGACCG
>JAZFSF010000046.1:0-2715 GCA_036446055.1 Bathyarchaeia archaeon
ATTTGAACAAGGAGCGCTCATAGAACCCCTAGCAGTCTATTACAGGTCCATCATTCGAACCTCTGTAGGCCAAAAGGATAGAATTTTCATTCATGGGGCAGGAACAATCGGTCTCTTCTGCTTAGCAGTTGCGAAAGTGATTGGCGTCCGTGAGGTAATTATCAGCGCGAAATACGAGCATCAAGCTAAGATGGCGGAAAAACTTGGTGCAGACTATATAATTCGAGTTCCTACACAAGATGTGGAGAACGAAATTAAAACGGTTTCAAAAACAAAAAACGAAAAGGTTGACGTTGTCATCGATACAATAGCCACGGAACAGACGTTTAATGATGCCCTTAGCATCGTGCGAAAGGCTGGAACGGTATGTTTAGTAGGAGGCTACACGAAGCCATTGAACGCATCCTTACGTCCGATTGTCTCAAAAGAACTACACGTATTGGGATCAGCATGTTATAGTTATAGTGGAATCAAGAAGGATTTTGACGCCGTTATAGACATTATGGCCACAAAAAAAATTGATGTAATTCCCCTCATAACCCATCGATTCCCCTTAACTGAGATCGAGGAGGCTTTCAAAATCGCGGCAGATAAGATATCAGGATCTATCAAAGTCCTGATCAATCAATAGCTACCCTGCTCCTCCAGAACGTGGACCAGTTCCTGATGACGAAAAAGTTTACAAATAATGACAAGGGAGAGCAGCTTCATTACGACCTTTTTTTACGGGTTTAGACATCAGTTTGCTTTTTTTCCCTTGTTCATGAAAACCTCTGGTAATACAATGAATCCAAGGCTAGAGATGGCGAAGACCCAGATCCAATCGAAGAGGCCTAATGGAACCGTGCTGAACATGAGCTGGAAAATTGGTATGTAGCACAGTGAGATTGTAAGCAGGAAAGAGGTAACCACAGCGAAGAGTAGAAATTTGTTGGAAAAGAAACCCACCTTAAACGCGTTATGCCTCTCAGATCGACAGTTCCAAACTACAACCAGCTCAAAGATGCACGCTTGCATGAAAGCCATGGTTCTTGCCACTTCCAATGAGCCTCCTGTAAAGAAGTATTTCCACCAGAAAGTTGTAATCGTCGTCCCTGATTGAAGAACAACGTAGGCAAGGATAAAAGCGGTCATCCCATGCAGTATTCCCTCATTTGGGCTGCGGGGAGGCTGCAGCATTACGTCTTCAGTAGGTGGATCCATGCTCAAAGCCATGGCGGGCCCCCCATCTGTAATCAAGTTTATCCACAGAATCATCGCTGGAAGCAGTGGAATAGGTAATCCAGCCATTGCAAAGATGGACAGGACGAGTAACTCATCGAAGTTGCTGGAGAGGAGGAATCGAATAAAGTTTCTAATTTTGTTGTAGATGTTTCGCCCGCCCTTCACAGCTTCAACTATTGTGGCGAAGTTGTCGTCTGCTAACACCATGTCCGAAGCCTCTCGGGTCACGTCCGTCCCAGTTATGCCCATCGCTACCCCTATGTCAGCATTCTTGACTGCAGGTGCGTCGTTCACTCCGTCTCCGGTCATGGCTACGATGTGCCCCTTCTTCTTTAACGCATTTACCACGCGCATTTTGTGTTCAGGAGAGACCCTAGCATAAACCGCGACATCCTCCACTATTCTTTCGAACTCTAGATCGCTTAACTCTTCTAGCTCTGCACCTGTTAACACCAAACCGCTCTTTAACATTCCAATCTCTTTAGCTATTGCCACAGCCGTGAGCTTATGGTCTCCAGTGATCATGACGGTCTTTATTCCAGCTTGTTCACATAAGCGGTTTGCTTCCTTAACCTCTTCTCTGGGTGGATCGATCATTCCAGTCAGACCCACGAAGATCAGGCCATTCTCCACAGTCTCCTCGGTGAAATCCTTTAAGTCGTTTGTTAATCGTCTATATGCCATGCCTAAGACACGTAATGCCCTTCCCGCCATCTCTTCGCCTATCACCAGAATCTTCTCTTTTTCCTTTTCAGTTAATTCTCTCACTTCGGACTTATCTTGGAGGTGGGTGCAACGTTCAAGTATCACCTCTTGCGCCCCTTTCACGTATGCAAAGAGCTCTTCATGCTGGGTTGAGTGAATCGTGGTCATGCATTTTCTCTCAGAACTAAAGGGGATCTCGCCTACTCGTGGAAACCGGTTGTCTGTTTCGCCTGGTTCTATTCCAGCTTTGGCAGCAGCCACTAGTAACGCCCCTTCTGTGGGATCTCCCATTATCTGCCAAGTGTCTTCCTTCACTAGTTTCGCGTTGTTACATAGGGCACTGATCTTTGACAGCAACGTGAGATCATGGTCTTCTCTTGAATCTCTCGAGTTGATGGCGTCGCCTTCTCGAGTGAAGACGCCCTTAGGGTCATAACCATTCCCCGATACACTGTATTTCTGATCATTAGTGTAGACTTCACGAACCATCATCTCGCCCTTGGTTAGAGTACCGGTCTTGTCGGAGCAGATGATGGTGGTGGAACCCAGGGTTTCCACTGAAGAGAGTTTTCTAATTATAGCTTTTTTCTTGGCAAGTTCCCTTGCTCCAAGGGCTAGGGTCACAGTCATTATAGCTGGCAAACCCTCTGGAACCGCGGATACTGCCAATGCCACTGCCATCATAAACGATTCAATGAGCGGATCACCCCTAACTCTTCCAAGCAAAAATATAGCGGTGCAAACAATTGCAACGAGTATTCCCAATCTTTTAGCGAAGCGATCAAG
>JAZFSF010000047.1:0-2682 GCA_036446055.1 Bathyarchaeia archaeon
AAGGCCATCATGTTTGATTTAGACGATACCCTGATTCACTGCACTATTGATTTCATGAAACTCAAGAGAAAAACCATTGATTTCTATTCCTCTCTTGGGGTATCTCCTGACATCCTATCACCAAACATGAAAACTCATGAAATACTTCAAAAAGCTACTTCTGTGTTACGAAAGAAGGGTTATACACTTAGAGAGATGTTATGTATCGTTAAAAAAACGTCGATTCTTTGGAATCAAATAGAAATTGAGAATGTGTCTTCAACTTGTGCTATAGAAGGAGCTAAAAAAACCCTAATGACACTCAAAAAACAAAGCTATGATGTCGGAGTGGTAACCCGAAGTTGTAGACGATATGCCTTGAAGGCGCTTAATCTTACAAGTTTACTCGAGTTCGTTGATGTCATAGTTGCGCGGGACGATTGTGAGAAAGATAAGCCTGACCCTGAACCCTTGGTTCATGCAATGAAGGCAGTCGGTTCGAAGGCAGAGGAAACAATAATGATTGGCGATTCCATAACAGATTTCCTTTGTTCAAAAAACGCTGGTGTACGCTTCATTGGAATATTACATGAGGATGATGGCCTTAAGAACTTGAAAAGAAATATGTGTTTTGAAACAATTAAGGATTTGAGGGACTTGATCGACGTATTAACCTAGGAATCATTTTTATACCCTTTCAACTATTCTTCATTCTCATTATGGATATGTGAGGGACACTTGAATGCCACAGAAGGTTATTTGTGAACGTTGTTCTACAGTCCTCCTCGATGATTCGAAACTTAAGCCTCCAGAAGACGTTATTAAAGAATTCGATGGAAAATGTCCATCCTGCGGGAAAGAATTAACATTTAATCCAGATAAAATCGAAATAAACATCTTATAACTCGGAGACACTAGTTAAATGGCTTCCAAAGTAAAGAATGCTACCTCAAAATTTCTCAACAAAGTACCAACCTTAAACAAAATTTTTCGTAAAGTCCCTAAAGAAACCCTCATTCTCACTTTCTGCCTCGCCTTGATTGTGGGAATCGCTGTTGCCGTTAGAGTCCTCCCCTACAACTGGGGATACCAACTATCAGAATTCGACCCATACTTTCACTACGACGTGACAGAATACGTCGTAAAAAACGGGTTCTCTTCATGGTTCGACTGGCACACCGATCGGGCATGGTATCCTACAGGTCGAGATATCGGATTGACTTCCTTTCCTGGTTTACCCTTTAGCAGTGCAATCCTCTACCTCTTCCTGACGGGAATCGGTGTTCAGACGACCGTGTACAATGTATCCGTAGCCTTCCCGGTATTAATGGCTGCATTAACCTGCATCGTCATGTACTATTTTGGAAAGGATGTTGGAGGCCCAAAGGTCGGGCTTTTAGCCGCTCTATTCCTCGCCTTAAGCCCCGCATTCATAGCACGGACATCCCTTGGTTTCTTTGACACTGAGAGTGTGGGTATTTTCGGAATTCTCCTAGCCTCCCTCTTCTACCTCCGCTCCCTCGATGAAGAGAAAGGGAAACTCGCCAGCCTAGCTTACTCTCTACTGGGGGGTCTTTTCTTAGGATATATTTTTGCATCTTGGGGTGCCTCCCGATACGCTATGTCCCTCCTCGCTCTCTTCACCTTTGTCTTGGTTATCACTAAGAGATACTCCCAACGCCTCCTTATCTCTTACGGAGTGCTCACTACAACCTCCTTCTTAATAGCTATCGGAGTACCAAAACTCGGCTTTCCGTTCTTGACAGAATTTGAGTCTATAGCTGTTTTCGGTGTCCTCCTTGTATTGGTGATGAAGGAAATTACACCACGCCTAAAAACACAGAATCTTCGCCTAATCTTTACCGCATTATTCCTATTAGGCATTGGAGTTTCAGTCGTAGTATTATCGTATTTTAACGTAATCTCTTTACCCTACACAAAATTCATGTCTGTCCTAAATCCCTTCCAACGATCAACAAACCCTCTTGTGGAATCAGTTCAAGAGCATAGGCCAGCGACGTGGTCGGCCTTCTACTATCAATTTGGCTTTCTAGTATTCCTTGCTCCTCTGGGGATATTTTTTGCCTTTCAACGTTTGACTACAAAAAGCCTCTTCGTAATAACGTTCATGTTAACAGCTCTTTACTTCTCAGCTTCCATGATTCGACTGACCATCATTCTAGCTCCTGCCGTGTGTATATTAGGGTCATTGGCATTAATTGAGGTTTTGAGGCCATTTGTCAACATCGTGACGCAGCGTACATTTACTCGGAGAAGACGGGTCTCACTGAGGGTCGGACGTGGCTTCAGTACAATCCTCATCATAGGCCTCTTCGTTCTGACCTTTATACCTCTCCTGAGAGGAGTTGACAGCGGCTACTCGCCCACGACGATTGCGGCATCATCCATTCCGCTACGGGCTAACATTGGTGATTGGTCAGAAGCCCTTGTTTGGATGAAGGTTAACCTTCCCCCAGACACTGTGGTTGCTAGTTGGTGGGATTATGGCTATTGGATTATGGTGAACGGAGAAAAAATTACTTTGGCGGACAATGGGACCATTAATTCAACACAAATAGCTCAAATTGGGCGAATGTTCATGTCCAACGAGACTCAGGCTCTCACCATCCTCAAAGAGTATGATGTCGACTACGTGACCGTCTTCACCACAATAGCCCTGGCTCAGCAAGGTCAAATCCTCTA
>JAZFSF010000048.1:0-9471 GCA_036446055.1 Bathyarchaeia archaeon
CCTCGAATCATTTCTTCTATGGAGTCCGCTATGGTTTCTCTGCTCGGAAGAGAATACTTCATTCCCTCATGGCCCATGGCAATGCCGTCGCAGACAGCTATCGTATGAAACTCAAGTGGAACCCCTCCTGCAGCGCGAATCCCATCTTTCACTTTTTGTCCTAACTTTTGGAGGTGGATGTGTCCTGGATTGATCTCGTTAAAGGAGTTGACTACCGCGATGAATGGACGATCTATGTCCTTCTCGTCGATTCCATCAGCGTAGAGTAAGCATCGTGCTGCAGGTAGCTTTTTTACTTCAGTTGCTTTCATTTTCAACCGTTTCCTTGTCCATTATTTTTTAGAATTGTTTTCATTGTTGTTTTTGTTGTTATTTGTGCGTGCCATTAAGACATTCATGCCGTTTAACATGGCTTCAACGCTCGCCATTACTATGTCGCTGTGAGCGCTCATGGAGGAAATTATTTTGTTGTCCTTTTTAATCCGGACTGAAACCTCTACTAAGGCGTCGGTTCCACCGGTTATGGCTTTAACACTATATTCGTCAAGTGTGATGTCCGTAGCTTTCCCTACGGCCTTATTAATGGCGTTTATGGCTGCGTCTACTGGACCTTTTCCCACCGCGGCCTCAGTCAACACGTTTCCTCTCAAGTTTATTCGTACCGCTGCCGTCGGCGTGACCTTATTTCCCGTCATCACCGTCACTTCTTCCAGCGTGAGGGGTCTGACGTGGGGAAGTCCCATGATGACTTCGGCAATCGTGTACAAGTCGACGTCGGATACCGTTTTCCCTTGATCGCCTAGGGTTTTCACCTTGTTGAAAACTTCTTGTAACTGTTCTTTTGTGGATTCTAATCCCATTACGTTCAAGAAGGCTTGTATGCCATGGACTCCAGAGAGCTTTCCCGTTGTAAATCGCCTTGTCACCCCTACCTGCTCAGGTGAGATGGGCTCATATGTGCTGGGAAACGCGAGAATGGCATGGGTGTGGATGCCGGCTTCATGGGTGAAAGCATTGTCACCAACGATAGCCTTATTGGGTTGAACGGGAAATCCAGTTAGCTTCGAAACGAGACGGGATGTACTGAAAAAGAGTTTGGTTTTGATGGGGAGTGCAACCTTGTGTAAGGACAGCAACGCCATGACTGTTTCTTCTAGCGCTGCGTTGCCCGCTCGCTCCCCCAAACCGTTAATGGTGACATGGACTTCCCGGGCGCCTCCTAAGAGCCCTGAAATAGAGTTCGCGACGGCCATGCCGAAATCGTCATGACAATGGACGCTGACAGGGACTTTGAATGCGGAGCTCAGTTGTGAGTAGAATTGCTTCGCTCTATCTGGCGTGAGAATTCCCACAGTGTCGCAGGCACATAGACGGTCCGCTCCAGCGCTCACACCCGCCTCAAAGACACGCTTTAAGAATCCCATATCGCTTCGAGTGGCGTCTTCGGCGGATAACTCCACGATGAGACCATGGTCTTTGGCATATTGAACCATGTTGACAGCCATCGTCAACACTTCTTCCCTGGAACTTTTGAGCTTGTATTTGATGTGTGTGGGTGACGTGGGGATCACGAGATGGATGCTCTGGGCTTCACTTTGTATGACAGCGTCCACATCTTGTTTCAAAGTTCGGGCGAAACTGCATATTTCTGCATTTAGTTTTTCCTTGACGATGAGGCGGATGGCCTCCACTTCACCTTTGGAGGCGATGGCAGACCCGGCTTCGATGATATGGACTCCCAACTCGTCTAATCGTTTAGCGATCAGAAGCTTCTTGTTAGGAGTCAGGGAAATACCGGGGGTCTGTTCACCATCGCGAAGCGTCGTGTCTAAGAACAGAGTCTTTTCGAGTTGATGGCTAGATAAAACGATACCCCATTTTATAATTCCTCAGCAGAAAGCACCATTTACACTTCAAATATAAAAGATTTTTGGAATCTCGCTCCGTAATGCTCGCTTTACTTGGGGAGCCTTGAAGCAAATTCACCGATTTAAACCAATAGGTTCTAACATTTGTGTTTCTTTTTTTTCCGGTTGGAAAACGATGTCTTCGGTGAACCTTATTTTTCCTATTAAGCCTCTGCGTCTTTTTCAATAAAGATTACTCTCTAGTTCGCCTCAAAAGTTTTATAGGAAAGTCTCTGCAGTAGAAGCCTATCTGATGCTTCGAAAGAAAATAGGTTTTCGTCTTTCCTGAATCAAAGAAGAGGGATCTTTTGATTCTGTTATTCGAATCGAATTCCCGTTGTAGACGTGTCTTTGGATGTGTGAAGCGAGTTTTCCTCTGTTTATGCGATTGTCACTCTAGTCACAGTCGGAATCTTCAAGAATTTTCGTAGTAATTCCCCTGGAACCGGCTTCTCGGTGATGAGAGTCAGCTTTGGGTCTGGATAGATCTCTGCATCTTCGGCTAAAATTTGTCGTATGCTGATGCCTTCCTGAGCAATGAGTGTGGATGCTTCTGCAATTATGCCAATATACTCGGGCTTCGCCCTTATTTCCACTACACCGTAACCAAGGTATTGAGCTATGTCCCTCAAGAGGGGTCCAGCGGGCCTCAGATGCATGAATAACCGTCGAAGTTCCCTTGTTTTAAGGATAGCCTTAGCTGTTTCCTTGACGACGCGGCGGTCAACTTTCACGGCTGACGCTATCTTCGTCGCTGGAATTTCGATTTCATCACAGTATATCTTTCCCTCGTGATCTATGCGCAAGCCTATTTCAATCAAGAGTTTTGCAACTTTCAGCTTGGATGGAGATCCTTTAAAAAATGTGTTGATGTTCTTCCACAAAATCTTCACTGAACACATATGTACAATAACTCTTAAATATGTCTTTCCAACTCCAACTTTAAACATAGATACTTTTTGTGTGAAGAAAATGCCATCAACAAAGATTATGTTAGATGAAGAGGACATTCCCAAGCAATGGTACTGTATTCTTTCCGATTTACCAAAGCCACTCCCACCACCCATAGACCCAACTCTAAAGGCGCCAGGCCCAGGAATCGCTCCTCAGATATTTTCTAAAGAGGTTCTAGGCCAAGAGTTCAGCAAGGACCGATGGATAAACATCCCTGAAGAAGTAAGGGATGTATATCGGCTGTGGAGGCCAACTCCATTGTTCAGAGCAGTTCGACTAGAGAAAGCACTGAAGACCCCCGCTAAAATCTACTACAAGTACGAAGGCGGGAGTCCTTCCGGAAGTCATAAGCCAAACACCTCTGTCGCACAGGCTTACTACAATATGAAGGAAGGCAAAGAACGCCTAACCACGGAAACGGGTGCAGGCCAATGGGGATCCGCTTTAGCCTTCGGATCCCAAATCTTCAACCTTAAGTCCACCGTCTACATGGTGAGGGTAAGCTATGACCAAAAGCCTTACCGACGGGTCATGATGGAGACATGGGGTGCTAAAGTGTACCCGAGTCCAAGCACCCAAACCGAGGCGGGCAGAAAAATTCTTAGCGAAGATGCCAAAAGCTCTGGTAGCCTAGGTATCGCCATCAGCGAAGCTGTTGAAGACGCACTCACTCATGATGATGCAAACTACGCCATAGGAAGTGTCTTCAACCACGTTCTGACCCATCAAAGTGTGATTGGGCTGGAGACACAAAAGCAGCTTGAAACAATAGATGAGTATCCTGATGCGATTTATGGGTGTATAGGCGGAGGAAGTAGCTTCTCAGGTCTCTTTTGGCCCTTCTACTACGAGAAGGTTTCCAAGAAGGCCCCGAAAGACGTTAGGTTCGTGGCCACTGAAGCGACCGCCTGTCCTTCCGTTACCCGCGGAGAATACAGATATGACCACGGAGACACTGCGAGGCTGACTCCCTTATTCAAGATGCATACCCTCGGCCACCAATTCATACCACCACCGATCCACGCAGGAGGCTTACGCTATCATGGCATGGCTCCGACGCTCTCCTTATTAACCGCTGAGCACCAGGTGGAAACACACGCCTACAACCAAGTAGAGGTCTTTGATGCCGCAAGACTATTCGCAAGAGCGGAAGGCATCATTCCTGCTCCCGAACCCGCCCACGCCATCAAGGGCGTTATCGACGAAGCGTTGAGGTGTAAGGAAACGGGCGAAGAAAAGACCCTCCTATTCATGCTCTGTGGTCACGGCTATTTCGATATGCAGGCCTACGACGACTATCTAAGCGGAAAACTTATGCCATACGAGTATCCCGAGGAAAAGGTTCAGCAAGCCATGAAACAGTTACGAGAGCTCTACCCGTGGGTTGAGAAACTACCCTTCTAACCTCGCTTTTCAACTCCCCTCTCCTTTTTTTGGGTATATTACCATGCATTTACTTGACATACTCCCATCATTACATCAAAGTGTAACCAATATGAGAGATTATAGCTCCACCTTCCTTTTCTTCAGGTGAATTACAGAGGTTGAAAAAGACTTTTATACGAGAAGTATATACGGCTATGCATTCTATTGAGGAGGAGTATGAAGTGCACTGGAGGAATCGTAACCTCTCAACACAATACTGCTGACGAAGAACATCTTTTTATCAATCGTCAGAATACCTCGTGTATAAAATCTTCCTACATGAATCATAGAAGTGTTTTAAAAGTGCTTAGAACACTTCATACTAGACCATACATACAGGGGATGCCATATGACTAAAATGACTGGCGCTCAAGCCATAATCGAAGCATTGAAAAAAGAAAAGGTAAACCACATCTTTGGGATATCTGGAGGCGCAGTCCTACCCATCTACGACGTCCTATATGACGCGGAGATACGCAACATTCTCGCGAAACATGAACAATGTGCAGGACACATGGCGGACGGCTATGCACGAGTGAGTGGACTTCCAGGCGTTTGCATTGCCACGTCGGGGCCTGGCGCGACCAACCTTGTCACGGGCATCGCCAACGCATACATGGATTCGTCGCCCGTAGTCTCCATAACCGGACAGGTTACTAGAGCCGCGATAGGGAAAGACGCCTTTCAAGAAGCAGACATCGTGGGAATCACGACACCCATTACCAAGTACGTCACACAGGTTAAGCGGACGGAAGACATCCCTAAAGTTTTCAAAACTGCCTTTTACATCGCCACCTCCGGGAGACCTGGACCAGTATTAGTGGACGTGCCTAAAGACATACAACAACACTCCACTGACTTTGAATTTCACGATTCAATCACCCTAAGAGGTTACAAGCCAAGAGACAACCCGCATCCAGTCCAGGTGAAGAGAGCAGCAGAGATGCTGGTTAAAGCAGAACACCCCATGATTTTAGCTGGAGGCGGAGTCATTATTTCAAACGCCTCCCGTGACCTGCTGAAACTAGCAGAACTCATGATGCTTCCAGTGGCAACGACACTGATGGGTAAAGGAAGCATTCCTGAAACCCACCCTTTGTCTTTGGGAATGGTTGGTATGCATGGAATGGCTCAAGCAAACACGTTAATTCTTGAATCCGACGTTTTGTTAGCTGTGGGAGCCCGTTTTTCAGATAGAACCACTGCGCGAGTAGATGGATTCTGTCCAGACACCCAGATCATACACATAGACATCGACTCAGCTGAGATTGGAAAGAACGTTAAGATCGATCTTCCCATTGTAGCAGACGCAGGGAAAACCCTTAGAGAAATCTACAAACTCGTGGTCAAGAAGGAAATGACAAACGAGAAATCGCCTTGGCATTCCCGAATCCAACAGGTCCGAGAACACTATACTAGTGAGCTGGAGAGGGATAGTCAATCAATCACCGCTCCAGCAATCATACGAAGCCTCAGGGCCCTCTTACCCAACAACGCCATTATTGCAACAGAGGTGGGACAGAACCAGATGTGGGCTGCACTACACTTTCAATCCTTGGAGCCACGCACCTTCCTCAGTTCTGGAGGCCTGGGCACCATGGGCTTCGGTTTTCCAGCGGCTATTGGCGCGAAAGTAGCCAAACCCGACGTGCCTGTAGTAGATATTGCGGGCGATGGAAGCTTCATAATGAGTGCGCAGGAATTAGCCACCTCTGTCCTCGAGGAAATCCCAGTCATAGTCGTGGTCTTGAATAACTCGATGTTAGGAATGGTGGCTCAGTGGCAACGAATATTCTACAACCGACGATACTCTGGCACCATGCTTCATGATTCACCTGACTTCGTGAAACTTGCGGAGGCCTTTGGCGCCCAAGGAATACGCATAGGTTCTCTAGACGAGTTCTCTCAAGCAGTGAAAAATGGATTGACCAGCGACGTGACTACTGTAATCGACGTCCCGATTTCTCCGGAAGAAAACGTTTATCCCATGATTCCTTCAGGAAAGACGTTGAAAGACATGATTTTGGGGGCTTAATATGAAACAAGAAAAACTTCAGATACACGTGATAGCGGTACTTGTTGAACATAAACCCGGTGTCCTCTATGAAGTGGCAAACATGTTTCGGCGAAGAGGCTTCAATATCGAGAGCATTACCGTTGGTAAGACCGAACAAAAAGATCAAGCCCGGATGACCATCACGGTCAACGGAGACGAGTACACGGTGGAACAAATCATTAAACAATTGAACAAGCTGATCAACGTCATCAAAGTCGCCATTCTAGAAGCCGGAAACATGGTTTTACGGGAATTAGTCCTCATAAAGATTCACACGGCAGACTCCAAAGCCCGATCAGACCTCCTCCAATACACCAACATCTTTCGCGGTCGCGTGATCGATGTCTCCCCCAATTCGATGATCATAGAGGTCACAGGCGATACAGAAAAAGTCGATGCCTTCATCGAACTAAGTCGTTCCTTTGGCATTAAAGAAATCTCTCGTACGGGAGCAACTGCTCTGAATAGAGGGGGAAAAGTGATAAGGGAGTGAAGATAACGAATTTTAAGAGGTTTTAAAAATGATAAAAATTTATTACGACAAAGACGTGGACTCCTCTGCGTTAGCAGGAAAAACTGTAGCCGTCATCGGGTATGGAAATCAAGGACATGCGCAAGCAAACAATATGCGAGACTCCGGGTTAACGGTTATTCTAGGCTTGCGTCCCAAAGGACCGTCTTGGAAGAAAGCAGAGATAGATGGTTTTAAACCCCTCACTATCGCTGAAGCAACTAAAAAAGCCGACGTCATCCACATGCTCATACCAGACACGGCACAGCCTTCAGTCTATCACGAGCAGATCGCCCCAAATCTTTCACCTGGTAAAACCTTGGGATTTGCCCACGGCTTCAATATCCACTTCAAAACAATCATTCCTCCAACAAACATAGATGTAGTGATGGTTGCCCCCAAGGCGCCGGGCCTCTCCGTCAGAGAGATGTATGTCAACAACTTCGGTGTTCCCGGCCTCATCGCGGTTCAACAAGATCATACCGGACGGGCCAAACAAACCGCTTTAGCCATGGCGAAGGCGTTAGGATGTACCAAGGCCGGCGTCATCGAGACCGTATTTAAAGACGAAACGGAGAGCGACCTCATCGGTGAGCAGATTGTCTTAGTAGGAGGACTTATGGAGCTCATAAAGAATGGATTTGAAGTCCTCGTCGACTTCGGGTATGCCCCTGAATTGGCCTACTTCGAAGCATGCAACGAAGCCAAGCTCATCATCGACCAAATCTATCGAAACGGCATCATCGGTATGTTGAAAGCTGTTTCAGACACGGCTAAATGGGGAGGCATGAGCGTTGGCAAAAAAATCATCGACTCCCACGTAAGACAGAACATGGAAAAAGCTGCTGAAAGCGTTCGAAATGGTGACTTCGCCAAGGAATGGTTAGCTGAAGACGCGAAGGGACGACCAAACATGAACGCAATGCTGAAAGAATGGGCGAATCATCCTCTAGAAATAGTGGGTGAAAAAATGCGGAAAATGTCGGGTGTCCGCTAGAGGCAGATCAAACAACAGGACAGGGTAGAAAAAGTTGAACATCGTCGAGAAAATACTAGCCAAAGCCTCCAATCAAGATCAGGTGAGTCCTGGTGAGATCGTGGAGGCACGGATTGACAAGGCCATGATGAACGACATCACTGGGCCCTTAGCCATCGAGGCCTTCAAAAACATGGGGGGAGAAAAGGTTTGGGATACAACGCGAACGATAATCATCCTCGACCACCTCGTCCCAGCTAACGATGACCAATCAGCGCATCTCCACAAACTCCTCCGCGACTTCGCTAACGAGCAGGATCTGAAGTACTTTTATGATGTTGGACGGGGAGGCGTCTGCCATCAAATAATGTTGGAAAACCACGTGAAGCCAGGTGAAGTCATCGTTGGCGCGGATTCTCACACTTGCACCTATGGTGCATTAGGAGCCTTTTCCACCGGAATAGGCTCAACGGAGATCGCCTCAGTCTATCTCACGGGTCGGCTTTGGTTTAAGGTACCGCCTGTCATCCAAGTCGTTGTGAATGGCGCCTTTAAGCCACACATCGCCCCAAAAGACCTCATCTTGTACACGATCGGTCAATTAACTGCTGACGGCGCAACATACCGTGGCGTCGAATTTACGGGACAGGCCGTGGATGCGACAAGTATTGAGGGTCGAATGACCTTATGCAACATGGTCGTAGAGATGGGCGCGAAAAACGGCATCGTTTCCCCAGACGCCAAAACAGCGGAGTACTTTACGTCCCGAGGCGTTTCCCCCGTCAATTTCATCAAAGGAGACGACGACGCTGACTATGAGAAGATCGTTGAATACGATGCATCATCCTTGGAGCCGATGATAGCGCTTCCTCCCTCCGTCGACAACGTCAAACCCGTCTCTGAGATAGGCACGATAGAGATTGACCAGGCTTTACTTGGCTCCTGCACAAATGGACGCCTCGAAGACTTTCGCATAGCCGCAGAAATCTTACAAAACAAGAAGGTAAAGAAAAATGTGAGAGCCCTCGTCATTCCCGCTTCCCAAGAAATTTATTTACGAGCCATGAAAGAGGGTTTACTCGAAATCTTCGTGAAGGCAGGAGCCCTCGTGTGTAATCCCAATTGCGGACCCTGCTACGGAGGCCACTTAGGCCTGATGGCGGCGGGAGAAGCCTGCGTGAGCTCCTCCAACAGAAACTTCATTGGTAGAATGGGCAGTCCGAAAGCTGATATATACCTCGCTTCACCGGCAACCGTTGCAGCATCCGCAATCACTGGAACAATCACGGACCCCCGAATTTTGGAGGCTTAATCATGACGATTCAAGGAAAAGTAATCAAATACGGAAATAACGTGAATACAGATGTCATAATCCCAAGTAAATACCTCGTATTAACGGACCCCTTTGCGCTCGCAGCTCACGCTATGGAAGCCCTTGACTCCGACTTTCCACAGAAGACAAAGGAGAGAAAAATCGTGGTCGCTGGAAGAAACTTTGGATGCGGCTCCAGTCGAGAACAGGCACCCATCGCCCTCAAATATGCGGGGATAACTTGCATTGTCGCTGACTCCTTCGCCAGAATCTTCTATCGAAACGCCATCAACATAGGTCTACCCTTGCTGGAATGTGACGGGATTAGTG
>JAZFSF010000049.1:0-2897 GCA_036446055.1 Bathyarchaeia archaeon
GTCGGCCTAAGTACGCAACTGAAGAAGAGCGAAAAGCGTACGAGGAATCCCTCACAGGTACTCAACGGAGCCAGTTAGAGACGGGCTTGGCCCACAAGACTCCGTACTACGCCGATGTCCTAGAAAAGGGACTCTCGGGCATAATAGCCAAAATAGACACAAAGATCGCTGAGATCGCCAGCCACCAGCCATCCGAAGAGCGAGATGAAAAAGTGGCGCTATTCCAGGCGATGCGCCTTGAATGCAAGGCGGTTATAGCGATGGCCAATCGATATGTCGACTTAGCTCAAAAGCTTTCAATCAAAGCCAACAACCCCCATAGGCGTGACGAGCTTCTCAAGATAGCCGAAGTCTGCCGCCGCGTTCCCGAATTTCCCGCCTCGACGTTCCACGAGGCAGTGCAATCCTTCTGGTTCATCCATCACGCTTTCCGCGCCACAGGAACCGGAATTTCCTTAGGCCGCATCGATCAATTCCTCTATCCTTTCCTAAAGAAAGAATTGAATAAAGGAGAGGCCGCCTTAGAGAAAGCACAAGAGGTCATCGACTGCCTCTGGCTTTGCTTCAACGACCGCGCCCAGATTTGCCGTGAATTCTTCTTCTCGGATACTGCTGAAAATCTACGCAAGAAACTCGTGTCATCGGGTACAGGAGGAGACCTGGAGACTCCGGGTCACCGCACCCGTCCCTTTTCCGAAGCTGACCGCGCAACAAACCACATGGGTCAGAACCTTCTTCTCAGCGGCATTCGACCCGACGGGTCAGATGGGACAAACGAACTCACGTATATCTGTTTAAACTCAGTGGAAAAGTTCGCGTTAACTCAGCCGGTGGTTACCGTGCGTCTCCACAAGGCGTCGCCTCACAATCTGATGATCAGAGTGGCAGAAGTCCTCAAAAAAGGGGGAGGTCAGCCCTTCATCAACAACGATGACGTTCTCATCCAAGGCTATGTTGATTTGGGCGTACCCCTTGAAGACGCCCGCGACTACGCAAACTCAAACTGCTGGGAGACCATGATCCAAGGCAAGTCCGATCAAGAATTGATTCGGGGCATAAATTTCCTCTTGTGGCTTGAGCTTGCCCTGAACAGAGGAGTCTCTCGGGTTAACGGTAGCCAAATAGGCTTATACACCAAAGACCCCCACAGTTTTACTGCTTTCCAAGAGTTGATGGATGCCTGGAAGGCACAGATGGATCACCAGCTCCAGCAAGCCATCGATTACATCGGAAGGGGTGTCGTGAACGAAACACTCGAGCACAGTGGCCACGGTAAATACTGCTATAACCCGTTGCTCTCAGCCCTCACTCGCGACTGCATCGAAAACGAGAAAGATTTGATCCGGGGAGGAGCCCGCTACACGATCTGGCACGTAATGGGAGAGGCCCTTGCAAACACCATCGACGCCATGGCCGCAATCAAGAAAATGGTGTTCGAGGATAAGACGATGACCATGGACGAGTTACTGACCGCACTCAAGGCTGATTGGGAAGGCTTCGAAAACCTCCGCCGACGAATAGTCTCTAGGATACCCAAGTTCGCTAACGACGATGATTACGCCGACGACATTGGACAAGAGCTAATGGACTACTTCGTAAACAGAAGTCGATTCCACGCAAAGAAGTATCCAACAATCATCTTCCCATGCGCTATAGGCACATTCTCCTGGTACTTCCAGATCGGAATGGAAGTAGGGGCAACACCGGACGGACGTCACTCCCGCAAAGCCGTGGCAGCCAATTTATCTCCAGTCGCAGGAACAGCCGGATCTGGACCCACGGCAGCGATACATTCCTACTTGAAGATGCACGTTGCAGACCTGGCAGCGGGCGCGCCGATAGATTTACGCTTCTCCAAAAGCAGCATGAAGGGCATAACAGGCACACAACGGTTGACAGGCTTCATCAAGGCGTTCATCGAGTTAGGAGGAAACATGTTAACATTGACGTTGACCGATGTTGAGGAATTGAAGAGAGCGATGAAGGAGCCAGAGAAGTACCGGCACCTAAGGGTTCGAGTAGGAGGGTGGACAGCTTATTGGGTAACGCTGACCGAAGAGTACCAACGCCTCCATATTCAAAGAGTCGAACACGGTTTAGCCTGACAGATAACCAGCATAATCCCATACCTTTCGGTTAAATCTATATCAAACAGCACGATGTAAACCAGTTATCGGGTCTTGGGAAACGGATACGCATAATATCAGGCAGTAAAATATCTCCAGCAACACCGCATAGAATGACCCTAACTTCATGGTAAGCTAGTTAGCTTAATTGAAGACTGCAAATGTGTTGACACTCAACCCGTCTTCTTTTTCGATGTTTATCCTCATAATGGAGCGACAGAACGAGGATGTGGATTGTGTGGGAGTGAATCTATATCCAATTTCTCATTAATTCATGCTTTGCGGATACACAAGCCTTTAAATTGTCTTGAAATGAAGCCCTCCCATCAAAAGCGTTCTCGAAGTAAATCTCTAATATTATAGGGCCTTGGAACTTATTTTTCTTCAGCATACTCATTATTTTTGAGTAGTCCAATATGTTACTCTTGTTTAAAGGCATATGATCTCTCAAACCTGCTTCAAAGTCTTTGATTCTTTGAATGCCATGAGAGTGGATTTGAAATATACTGTCGATGCATCTTTCTAGCACCTTTAAGATATGAGGAATGGTATTTTCCGAGGATTCACCTAACTCCAAGACCGCATGACTGACATCAAAGAGAAAGCCGAATCGTTCGCTGTCAATCTTATCTATGACATCATTTATTTTTGGTAATAGAGACCAACACCCGTTTCCAGGCATATTCTCAAAGGCAAATGATAGAGAGCGTTCATCTGAATACTGCAAAGCTTTTTTTCCAAACTCAATGTTGTACTCAAACATTTCAGCAT
>JAZFSF010000050.1:0-5609 GCA_036446055.1 Bathyarchaeia archaeon
AGGTCCTATGAGAGGGAGCGATGTGAGTTGAGTCATCGACGATTTTTTTAAGTCGTCCATTGTTCTGAACCCGGCATTAAAAAGGATTCGTCCTCGAATCCGTCCAACACCTTCCAACTCGATTAATGGAATAAGGTTTTCTTTAATCCCATTCTTCACTCGCAGCTGCAACGCGAAAAGTCTTTGAAGTAGATCCTTGTGTCCGAAGAGTCGGGTGAGGTCGCGGGTCGCGTGTAGAAGCCAATCCACGGAATGAATGAGTCTGAACAAGTCTCCCGGTTCAACAGAAAATCTTTCATTGAGGCCTTCTTCCGAAACCTCTTGAATCCATGCGTCTAAGACACAAATACACTTCACCTCACCGAGAAATGATTCGTACTCCACGAAATCATCGTCGTCAGGTGTGGGAAAGAAGAACTCTTCGGAATGAAGTTCAACAAAGGCGTTAAGATCCTCGATCTCTCTCTTCCGAGGATAATACTTTGGAGTCACGTCGGGTGTGTGGCAGATCAGTTGGAGAAGGCTCACATCTGTTATTTGGCGAGGCCGGTTTTCCAATCCGTCCCGTATGATGACGCCGGAAACGGGGTCGATGTATAGCTCGGACACTCTACGGCCAAACCGCGTCGCCTCCAGATGTCTTCCATCAACGTTGACCATCCCTTCCATGAACATGTACTCTAAAACCATGCTAACTAACTCGTCAATGAGGTCTGAATCGAATTGGTGCGCGTAAAACGTTTTATGGAAAAAGGCCATTAAACCCTCTTCGGTGTGGGTGAGGCCTGAGGCCACGCTGGCGAGAACGTGAGATCGCAGGGTCTTCTCAACAGCGAGCTTGGACCAAATTCTTTCAGGCTCCGAAAAAACATATCGTTCCATGAGGTAATCCTGTTCATCTTCGGACTTTGAGATGATGACGGCTTCCCCAATTTTGTCATATCTCGGCCTACCCGCTCGTCCCGCCATTTGCTTATACTCTAACACAGAGATGTCGGAAAGACCATATCCCGGATTATAGCGCCGCGTGTCGGAGACGATGACTGTTCGCGCAGGCAGATTCACTCCCGAAGCTAGGGTGGGGGTCGCGGAGACGATTTTAAGCATACCTCTTCGAAATGAGTCTTCAACGATCTTTCGATGTGAAGCTGCCAATCCTGCGTGGTGAAAAGCAGCGCCTTGTTCAACAAGATCAGCGAGCAAATCGCTGAGTCGAGTACGCTCCCCCACTCGCCTCATCCGCTCCGCGATGGTTTTGAGCGTCCGTAACTCAGGTTTCGATAGAATTTTTTTCATAGCGGTACCGGCTCGTTTAGCATAAGTAACGGACCTCCGCCGTGTGTTAGCGAAGATTAGTGCTTGTCCACCACTTCGAAGCGTGTGCAACGCAAAGTTTATGGCTGGATTACTATTCTCGTCCCTAACACGAACAGCGTTTCCATTATTGAACTGGCATTCACCATCCAGGTACACGCCCTCCAATAGCTTCACGGGCCGCCAATCGGTGGTAATAGCTTTGGCTCCGAGCCAGTCAGCGACTTCGTCAGCGTTCTTTATAGTCGCGCTTAAGGCAAGGATTTGTGCTTGGGGATTTGTTTCTCGGAGTCGAGTCAAGGTCACTTCTAGGGTTGGGCCTCGTTTACGGTCGAGAAGGGTGTGCACTTCATCCGCCACGAGAAGCGTCACATCGCGTATCCAATTCGGTCTGTGTCGTAGGAGGCTGTCACACTTCTCATTTGTGGTGATGATCACGTCGTATTTTCCGAGCCAGGGGTCCGAGCCGTCGTAATCACCCATGGAAATGGCGACCTGAATCCTCTGTCCATTCTCTTTCTTGATTGACGTGTACTTCTTAAAGTCTTCATACTTTTCTGAGGTCAAGGCTCGGAGCGGAGTTAAATAAAGGACCTTTCCCCCGCCCTCCAGTATATGCTTCATGGCACAGAGTTCTGCGATTAACGTCTTTCCACTAGCTGTAGGACTGGCTAGAACAAGGTTTTTGCCTTCTAATGCGCCTGCTTTAATCGCGTCTTCTTGGGGTGGGTAAAGACTCAAAATACCTGTCGATGAAATGACGTTTTTCACCCTTTCCGGGAGGGGGAGATCCTCAATCTTCAATTTCTTCGTCCTGACCTGGGTGTCCTCGATTATGTTTTCTTGAAGAATCCTTGTCTTGGGGAATAAATCGTGCCCTCTCGCGTTAACTGGCTGATGAGTCGGTAGGCCTCCTCTCGTCGGATATCGTACTCTTGCTGTAGCTTATTGTACAATTCCTCTTCCCTCACCATTCCCGTTTCTTTTTCGGAGTCAACGATGGTGGAGAGGACGGCTTGAAGCTTGTCTCGTAAGCTCTTGGGTTTTCCCGTCATGATGATGTCGATATCGATTTTCCCGGAACCACCTACGTCGACGCCCACCTGCTCCAGAGACTTTCGCATGAGCAAGATCGAGGCTTGAGCGTCTTCAACGATAACCTCTTTTCGAAGGGCAGCCCTCGCTCGGGATTCAGCGAGCCGGATTAGGCTTTCCAGTTGTCTCGCGGTGATGGCGATCGGTGAGTCTCGGGACTCGGTTGTCCTCATCTGGACATAGAAGTCTTCAAAGCGTTCCATGGCCTCTTCAGTCAAGATGGGGTTAATTGTCTTGGCATAGCTGATATATTTCTTCAGCATCTGGGGCGGTACGGGAGCCTCAACGGGCGACGACCCTGTCTTGTGAAGTTGGAGGATGTGTTCGGCCATCCGTCTGTCCACGTCCTTATTCGGTGTATCTTTAATCAGAAAAATCAAGTCGAATCGAGAGAGAATGGTCGTTGGAAGATTGATGTTCTCAATCATTGTTCGGTATGGGTCATATCGCCCCAACGCGGGATTTGCGGCAGCCAGAATGGACGTTCGAGCGTTCAATGTAGCCACGATGCCGCCTTTGGCCACAGACACGGTTTGCTGCTCCATCGCTTCATGAATGGCTACGCGGTCCTCGGTTCGCATTTTATCCATTTCGTCGATTGAGCAGATACCTCTGTCAGCCAAGACCAGGGCGCCGGCCTCAAGGGTCATGCCGCCTTCCTTTTCTCGAATCACTGCTGCGGTTAAACCCGCTGCTGTCGATCCTCGACCACTCGTATAGAGGCCTCGGGGCGCGATTTTGGCCACGTATTGGAGGAGCTGGCTTTTTGCCGTACCAGGATCCCCGATGATGAGGACGTTGCTGTCACCTCGTATGGAGATGTTGTCGGCGAGCATTTTAGGGACTCCTCCGAAGAGGAGGTACATGATGGCCTCTTTGATATCGGGGTATCCATAGATGGAGGGGGCGATCGAACGCACGATTTTCTCGTGAACTCGGGGATCAGAGCTGAACTCTTTAATCCAATCCTCCTCATCGGGAGAAATCTGGACAGTCTCTGGCTCTTTTCCCACGATATTAACGAAGTTGGTTTCAAGGAAGATATCGAAGGCTCTTGACAGGGACCTTCCTCGCGAGTACCCTCGAACTGTTCTAACGATGCCTATAAGCGTCACACGATCCCCCGGTCGGGCCACTTCAACCAAGTCCTCAACCAGTCTAGCATCGATCCACCTCGGAAGTTGCCCAGGAGGCAGGTCTTCAGGACGCTCCTGAACCCTCACTTTCTGGAAGTTTATGAATTCGGACTCCCCTTCCACGATATCGAAGGGTCCTGTCCGTCGACAGGAAGGATCAGGACAGGTCGAAGGAAATTGCACGCGCGGGGTAGTCTGCTCAACAGTCACCGTCATTCCACAACGACGACAGCGAAAGACTGCATTCGTCAAGAAGGGTTGAACCGGTGAGGATCTGACGAGGATGCCATCGACCATGATGAGCCGGTTGATATGGTTAGCACCCATCAATCTCAGCAACGTCGTCTCAGGAAGCCCTCGGAACCGCAAGCGAACACGATCGATTTCTTCAGCGTACTCAGGGTCTTCAATCCGAAGCTGGACTAACGCGGCCTCCTCAGCACGACCCACATACATATCGGGCTGATCGATGAGGTCATCGGCAAAGCTTGAGTCAATGGTAACGAGATCATCGAAGTCAACCATCAAGTGGCTGAACCCCCGAATAGCCATCTGAGAAATCCTATGCCGATACTTGTATTCTCCATCCTCTGTCTGAAATGAACCCAAGAAGTTTTGAAATCGTTCTACCGGTCCAAGAGTTCTAGCTTCAGTCATTTGAACACACCTGCTCAAAATATCTTGGATCGCCACGTGGAAACGATGTTATGAAGCCTCTCGTAGAGGACACGTTCTTCCTTGGAGAGGTTTTGAAGAAGATCCTCTGTCAGGGTTGAGGACGTTGAGAGGCTGACGATCTTCTTCAATCGACAATTCACCACATCGTGGGACAACCTCAGGGCATTGTTGTACTCTCTTGCTCGCGTGGCGTCCATCGATGCTTTCTCCTTCAGCTGACTCAGATATCGTCGAAGTCGAGGATAAAAGTACTCTGGGAGAGAAGAAATCCTTCGTCCCGTCTGAAGTTTAGTCTCCTTCCACTGAATCTTGTAGAGGATGTTGAAAGTCATTAAGCCATCATCACGAAAGCTAGCCATACCCGCAGAAACCAGTTGAGAGGCTATCCAATATCGCGTATCCAGCTCCTGCCCTTCCTCGATAGGACCGAAATCCACTCCCGCAACCTTCAAGTCTTGGATGTTTTTTGAAGCAATAACCTTGGCGGACATATTCTCAAAATCAAAATCCACATCGTCGATAGACATCTTTGAGCGGTCACTCACCTAAAACACCTCCACACTCCGAAATAGAATAGAAGATAAAGGAAGATAAAAAGATTCATTCCGAAGGCCACAACAGAGACAGAGTACCTTTACCAAAAGAAAGAAACTGCACCCATGATATTATGAGGTCATCAATAACTCAAAGGAAGGTTCTCATCTAAAATGGCTGGAGAATCCCAACGTTTCCATGTAAACATAGAGGTAACACAACGAGAAAGAAGTAAGCGTTAATAAGAGAATGCTGTGTCCAGTAAACGGACTCCGTTGGATTCCCTTATATCTCAAGCAGACGCATCGTAAAACCTGGAACAAAACATGTTAAAGTACAGTTCGACCTCTTGATCATCTACCATCGATGTCTACATCGAGAGCTAACACGCTAAAAATGCTCAACGAAACAGCAAATGTGTGGCAACTACCAGTTGGTGAACCCGTCGTCGTCGCGTCTGAGTAATTAGGCAAACCAGTGGGCGAAACACGAATTTCTTCGAAGTCTATGCCCAGACCAGTTACATTGGACGCGTAGGCGTGTCATCACTCCATCTAATCTGATGTGGGAACAGGCTTTTCGCGAAGTTTTCGGGCTTGCGAGGCATCTTTTGCACCCCCACATTAGTGGATGCCATACAGAGGGCAACGCAGGTGGTTGCGCTTACGGGTCCAAGCGGGTTATGGGGGGCGATATCGATGTAGTGAGTCTCGCACCAGTGTGTGACCTTCAATGCTTCGGTCAATCCGCCCACAATACAACGATCGATACGTGCATAATTGACAAACTCCTCTTCGATTACTTCGCGGAAGGTCCACTTTGATGTCCACTGCTCACCAGCAGTTATGGGAA
>JAZFSF010000051.1:0-4556 GCA_036446055.1 Bathyarchaeia archaeon
GGGGTCTTAGCGCGGGTTAGCGGTGCAATATTCTATCCTCCAAACTTAAAGCCGCTCACAATAGAACGTGAGGACACCCAAGCCCTCATATTGGACCGAAGTATCTTTGACCAGAGCCTTGCAACGAAAGCTGTAGACGCTGGGGCAACACTTGTAACAAATACAAGGGTCCAGAGGTTTTCAGTTAAATCCGACGGTATCACTGTTTTCTTTAAACGGAAGGGAAAAAAGGGGGAAGTAAAAGCAAGAGTTGTCGCTGGGGCTGATGGAGCAGCCTCTAGCACCGCAAGATTGGCGGGCTTATACTCGAAGAAGACATCTGAGGTCAGAATAAGCGTCCAAAGAGAGATTTCAGACGTTCAAACCGTTCAAAGCAAGGTTGAACTCTATTTTGGAAGGAGGTGGGCGCCCGGATTCTTTGCGTGGATTGTGCCAACAGGGCATGACACAGCGAGAATCGGCTTGGCTTTGCAGCCTAACACCCTTGCACCCGTCGTTGAGTATCTAGATAACTTCATGAAATACCATCCGATAGCACGTGAAAAACTTGTGGGTTGTCGTGTTTTAACGCAAAGTCGCCATATCATTCCTACGGGTGGAGTCCTCCGCCGAACCGTGTCTGATGGAGTCTTAATCCTGGGAGACGCTGCAGGACAGGTAAAATCGACTACAGGCGGGGGGTTATATTACGGTATGGCTTGCGCAAAGATTGCTGGTCGAGCTATTGTAAAGGCATTACACGGTTCTCCTGAAGCCATTCTTAGAGAGAAAGCATTAAAGAGCTATGAGACGGAATGGAGAGACCAGTTCGGAGGGGAAATAGCCTTCAGTGTACGGTTCAGGGCCTTCCTGGACTCTTTGAGTGATGACGAATTCAATTACCTTTTCAACGTGATTCAACGAGATGCATCCCTTATCAAGCGAATTGAGGTCGACGGAGACATCGACCATCAATCTAAGGTTGGCGTTACCCTGTTGCGATACGTCAAGTACATGATTAAAAAACCAGGTTTGATATTCAAGTTACGAAAGGTCTTTCCCCGTCCAAGCCTTACATAAACTGGAAGGCTGATTTTTCGGGTTCATCTCTTGGAAAACCTTTAAACTGGGTTAAAAGATGTGAGAATTGAGGGCGTATGATTTATGACTGGTTTTTCATCGAAGTTTCGAGTTGTTTTAGTAGAGCCAGAACATGAAGGAAACGTGGGCTCAATAGCAAGACTCATGAAAAATTTCGACTTCTCCAAACTGTGGCTGGTTAACCCCAAGGTCGAGATTGGAAACGGAGCCTACTCCCTTGCTGTTCACGCAGGAAAGATATTGGAAGAAGCGTCAATCGTAGAATACTTGGGCGATGCTTTAGAGGGAGTTCAGTGGGTCGTTGGAACAACTTCAATCGTCGCGAAAAAGCCTGGTAACCTCCGTCGCACGGCCATCACTCCAGAGGAATTGGCCGAGCGAATGATGAACAGGAAAGAGAAGATAGCACTGCTCTTTGGGCGGGAGGGAAGTGGTCTCTCAAACCAAGAACTTGACAGGTGCGACGTAGTTGTGTCGATTCCGTCAAGTTCGACTTATAGAGCATTGAACGTGGCGTCTGCCGCTGCAGTCGTCTTCTATGAATTATGGAAGGCTGAAGGTAATAGGGGAGGACGAGGGTACATGGATGAAGCGGACACGGAGATGAGGGAAAGGATTCTACGATTATTTGACGCCCTCGCAGTTAAGGGAGGCATGCCTAATCATAAGCGTAAACTCGCGGACAAGGCCTTCAAAAACATAGTTTCAAGAGCATTCATCTCGAAGAGAGAGGCGGCTTTGGTCGTGGGTGTTCTGAGACGGGCCGTCAATTCCTAGACACTGAACTCGAGGACATCTTTATCCTGCAGGACACGGTTTAAGCCTACTCTCTCCCCTGGATACATGCTTGAACCCCATAACCGCGCATATTTGAAGTCTTTATAGAAATCTTTGTGAATCATCTTTGCGGCGTCTCCAACTGTTGACTGCTCTCGCATGATCATAGGTTTCTCTACTGGAGGCTGTCTAGGTCGCTTGGTGTACACGCGAATTATTTTGAGGGCTTCATATACTCGTTGAGGAATGTTCTCAACGCCTAGTTTTAAGACGGCTGAAACCGTAATAAGTGTCAGAGGAGTGAATGCTTCCCTCAGTGTTCTAAGCTTTCTCTCAGCACCTGCCACGTCAATCTTGTTCACGAGCACTATCGTTGGCTTGTAAACGGTCTTGTGAAAGATTGCTTGAGTGATGTCTTCGAGTGCCACGTCTCCCCGAATCTTGACAACTGCGTTGTCAATCTTCATCTTATTCATCAGATGCTTCACATCGTGGACCGAAAGGTTCAACTCGTTGAGGGAGACTACTTGAATCCCTCCCGACTCCTTTCGCTCAATCTCCACATTCCCTCTCCGCTCCACGATTGTTATGTGGCTTTTATCTAATTCGTCAATCAATGTCTCCAATTGGAAGCGTGGATTTGGGGCGGACAAATCAATAACAAACATGAGGCCGTCGGCGTTCCTTGCCATGCCTAACACTCCTGGGCCCCAGCCACTTCCTTTGCTCGCGCCTGCGAAGAGAGCGGGAGCCTCTACTAACTGAATTTGAATGTCTTCAAACGCCATCATCCCTGGAATAGGCTTCGTAGTTGTGAAGGGATAACCATAGATTTCTGGCTTGGCACCAGTTAAGAGCTTCAGGATAGAACTCTTTCCAGAGCCTGTAAAGCCTAATATAACAATTTGAGCTGCCCCTCCTTTCTTTACGGTGTATCTACTCGAAAGGTAGCTAGATCCTCGCCGCCTCTTTGTTTCTTCTTCTGCCAAACGCAGTCGGGCAAGTCGAGTCTTAAGTCGAGCGCAGAGGCGTTCAGTCCCCTTGTGTTTTGGAATTGCACTTAAATATTTCTGCAGAGTCTCAATCTTTTCAGAAGTTCGTCTTGCTTGAAGATATTTCTTTTCCAATACGGTACATTCAGGAGGAAGATTTGTGGGCATTTCAATTAATATTTGGGAGCAATCATCTAATTATTGTTTTGTTCTTCACCTCAAACAACTCTATAGCCATAACATTTGAGATGGCTGGTGCAACCATCCTCAACACCGAGTGAACAATATTCTTAAGTCCCACTGAAGAGCATTAAAGTTTATGAGGAGCATCCCAAAATGACCTATCCCCACAAGAGCAGGGTTTTGAAAAAACTTGGCGTAAGGTCGATGATCAACGCCTGTAACTGGTCTACTGTAATCGGAGGAACATACCTAGAACCAAGGGTGATGGAAGCTATGGCTGACGTGTCAACAACCTTTGTAGACTTGAGAGAACTACTGAAGAAGGCTAGCGACAGAATCGCCTATCTTTGCAAGGTTGACGCAGCATATATCACCGTGGGCGCGGCAGCAGGGATTACACTTTCAGTAGCTGCTGCAATTGCTGGCAACGATCCAGTGAAGTGGACGACGTTGCCCTTCACTGATGACCCCCCTATCTCTGGAAGGAACCGAATAATCATACAGGCCACCCAATCCGCTTATGACGAACAATTCGCCATGGGAGGAGGCAGGTTGGTGAAGGTGGGAAGTCCGTTAGGGAGCAGCATAAAAGACATCGAATCGGCAATCAATGATAAGACCGCTGGCATAGCGGCGGGCTACCACTATAACATCGTTCCGAGGGGATGGGTGCCCTATGAGGAGGTTGCGAAGATTGCGAAGAAACATGATCTCCCCAGCTTCTGCGACTGCGCTGGAGCATTTCCACCCTACACAAACCTCCATAAACTAACTGACGCGGGATTTGACCTATCCATCTTCAGCGGTGGAAAAGGCATTAGAGGGCCTCAAAACACAGGAATCATCCTAGGCGATGGCGAGAGAGGAGTAGAGTTGATTCAAGCCATAAGCATGCACTCAGCCCCCAACCATGGCATCGGAAGAGGCTTCAAAGTGAGCAAAGAGTGTATCGTTGGCTTGGTAACGGCTCTGGAAGAAGTCTTGAGTCGAGACGAGGATGAGGAATATGAGAAGCAGATGGCTAAAGCGGAGTATATGGCTGAGCAGCTTGATAATCTCACTGGCGTTTATGTTAGCATTGTCCCTAACGATGGAAAGACCTACGAGCACCCTCTGATGCCCCACACCCCTGTCGTCCGCATAGATATCGACAAAGAGGTCTTAGGAATGAAGACTATTCAGAGTCTTTATGCGGCGTTGAGGGAGGGTGAACCAGGGATCTACCTCCGGTTTCCGAGGTTTGAGGACAGGGAGTTTGGTCCCTTCACCAGCCGTGCTTCAGTACTTCTCTTCACATATTACCTGCGTGACGGAGAGGAGAGAATAGTTGCTGAGAGGATGAAGAGCGTCCTGACAAAAAGACCTTGGAAAAAGCAAAATCAATTCACACGTCTCCCATCTGAGTCAACGATTAACTCTGTGCCAATGCTTCTTACAGTACACAGTTTAGTTTCCCCACAGAAGCTTTATAATGGCTTGGACTTAAAATTAATCCTGTCCAGCAAAAAGGGGAGTTTAGAGAAT
>JAZFSF010000052.1:0-10625 GCA_036446055.1 Bathyarchaeia archaeon
AATCAAGACTACCTCCTCCACGTCTTGAGATCCATCTACCACAGCCTTAATATCCTTCAAGACTCATCACAAATCCCTTTTCGACCATAAAATGTCTTAAAACAGATAAGGTGCCTTTAGGAGTTATGCCTTTCCCTCCAAACTGGTTGACTCAACCGAAGTCATCAAGCTTCTCTCACAGGAGAGCCACGGTATCCGATAATCCGTTGCCAAAGGCTTTGTCGTGGACGAAAAGGCTAAATCAGCTGATTTCGTTAATCAGATAAGAGTGAGCATTAATTTTGAAGGCTGTTCTGAAGACAGGGTCAGGCATCGGTGTCGAAGTACTCGATGTGCCGTACCCCAAATTAACATCAACATCGGTTATCATGAAAACAATTGCGTGCGGTATTTGCGGAGCCGACCTAGAGGTCTATCAGGGAAGACTCTCTAAATTAGCTAAGCTGCCAATGATAATGGGACATGAAGTTTCCGGAGAAATCGTAGAGGCCGGAGACGGCGTCACGGACTTCACAGCGGGGGATAGGGTTGTCATCCAACCCTTCACAGGCATGTGTGGTAAATGCTACTATTGTAAGACCGGTCAAGCATGGTCATGCCCCTCGAGAAGAATGATAGGGGGAATGGCGGAATACGTATCGGTTCCCAACGAAAACCTCTATCTCATACCCGAAAACATGAAGCCTGAAGAAGCTCCTCTCTGCGAGCCCTTCGCGGTGGCATTACACGCGCTTCACGCCGCTTCCTTCAACATCCTTGAAACAGCGGTTGTGCTTGGACCGGGCCCGGTAGGCTTGATGACTCTGATGGCTTTGAGAGCCGCTGGCGCGGGTTTGGTCGTGGTCACTGGAACGGGAAAAGACGTTTCCCCCCGGCTGGAGCTAGCTGTTAAAATCGGTGCAGACGCTACTGTCAACATCGAAGAAGCGAATGCCGTAAACGTTGTAAAGACGTTGACTAAAGGCTTGGGTGTGGACGTGGTTTTTGACACAACGGGAAGCCAAAAGGCGGGTCCACAGGGAATGCAAATGCTCAAGACAAAGGGCAGGATGATTGTGATTGGGCATTACCCCGAAGACATGGCCCTGGCGGACCCATCCTATAAAGGCTATTCAATAACCGGAAACGTCTCCTATGACTGGGATACGTGGGAAAGACTGATGCCCTATCTTGAGAGGAGACAAGTCGACTTCGAGCAGTTTATCACCCACAGACTACCGTTAGATGAGGCAGATAAAGGCTTTCAACTGGCAACCTCTAGGAAGAGCGTAAAAGTAGTATTATTACCTTAAATTGCCCTGAGAAGCTGACAAGCTAAATGGACTCAGCCAAATCTCTTTTACACGTTTAGTTAAGCGTTTATACACACAGCAAACTAGAGACTTTATTTTGCTTCATCAACTAGCAGTCAATTTTATCAAAGTTTGAAGCGAATACACATCGGCTAGCTAAGTAAACTTAGCTGGTCAAACCCGATTTAACCTAATCCTCTATAACCGTACACGCAAGGGTATTTAGCTAGCTAGTTTTGAGCTCGATCTATTGTTGTTGATTATCGTTTTGTTAGTAGCTTCTTTGCTTTTTCCGCCATCTCCCGCCATCCTTGGAGTAGCAATCGCGTGTCGCCTCCTAACGAGAGAAGGCGGACGCCTATATCGAGGCATTCCTTTATTTGTTTTTGTGTGTTACACGTGATCATGGGAGCTACATCCAATCTGAGTGCTGTTTCCACAACCTTTCTCCTAGCATCTATTACTTTTGAGTGGGTGGTCTGCCCAGGAACCCCTATGGATATGGAGTAGTCTGTTGGGCCGAAGACCACGATGTCGACACCTTCCACAGATAAGATCTCTTCTATTCTGTTAACCGCCTCTCTTTCCTCTATCAGAAGCGCGACTAAAGACTCTCGATTACTCCACTCGAGGTATTCTGCCACGGGTATGGTTCCATATCTTCTTGAGCGGACTGTACCCATCCCACGGTTCCCCTTTGGCGGGAATTTAACGGCATTCACCACCGCTTCTGCTTCTTCTACCGAACTGATGTGGGGAATTATAACGCCTTGGACGCCGGCCTCAAGGGCTTTCCTTACGAGTCGATTCAGAGGCGCCTCATCTAGCCTTGCCATAGGCGTGATATTTGCCAATTCCGCGGCTCGCATCAGATTCTCAAAGGTTTCCCAGTTGAGCGGTGCATGCTCGGCTTCGATGTAAACGTAGTCAAGGCCTGCTAGTCCGGCTATCTCCACGAGCGTTGGACTGTAAGAGTCGATGTGTGTTCCAAGAGCCAACTCACGCTTTGAAATTAACTCCTTCAACTTATTTCTCTTCAAGTTCAAGAATCCTCCTCTTTCAAAAATCAGCTTCCACTCAAAAAGCATATAGGGAAAATACTTATGTGTTTTTATACAAATACAGAACTCTTCACTGACAACACGTATTCCATGAAGTGCTGAAATGGGAGTTTTACGCTTTTTGTAACGCTGACTAAAGTGCGTTGGATGGGTACTCCCGCGTCAACAATCTTTATCTAGAGGTTTAATAATTTGGCATCTTCATTCATTGGAGTTCTGCGTTTTTTAGATGAGGAGGATGCAATATTGTCTGTAAAAGACGGGGAGAACGTGTTTGTAAAATATTCCTCCATCATCTTTGGCTGCTTCCTCGCATTCTTCTTGCTGAACGTTTTGAACTCCTCGTATTCAACGGTCCTTGAGATGATAAAAACCGAGTTCAATCTCACCTATACGATGAGTGGCGCCCTAATGTCTTCATACTTCGTTGGCTACATGATAGGACAGATACCTTGGGGGATTCTAGCGGATAAGTTCGGGAGCAGAAGAATCATAGCCACCAGTATCTTCGGTACTGCTGTGTTCACCCTTTTCTTCAGCGTCTCATCGGGCTTCTGGCAGGCAATCGTGGCAAGGTTTCTGTCCGGGCTTCTGGGGGCTGGAGTCTTCGTTCCAATGGTAAAGCTTGTATCAGATTGGTTTCCAGCCCATAAGATGGGAACCGCACTGGGAATTCTTAGTACGGGAGGCAGTCTGGGCCTGATAGTGTCCTCCTGGATAGTTCCATTCTATTCGGTTCAGCTGGGTTGGAGGAGCACGTTGGGTATAACAGGGGTTTTGGGGCTTGTCTCTGCCTTGGCGATATGGTTTACGCTGAAGGACAAGAGCGTTGAGAAAACCGGTCGCGGAGGCCTCGGTGAGGTCACAAACGTGTTTTGGGAGAGAAGCTTCTGGATAATGGCCTGCGTCCAATTCATTCGCTTGGGAGCCAACTATGCCTACATCGCTTGGTTACCCCTCCTGCTTAGGGAGGAGTACGGGTTGAGCATGGTGGCTGCCGGAGTGGTCTATTCGCTCTTCAACCTCGCGGGGATGATTTCTAATCCTGTTGGAGGCTTCGTCTCCGACAGGGTTGGGGAGCGGGGTGTCCTCCTCGCCACCTTCAGCGCCCTAGGCGTCTTTACATATGCCTTCATAGAGTTGAAGTCAGGAGTACTCATGTACGTCTTGGTCGTAGCCATGGGCTGGTGCATTAACTTCATCAGGAGCCCCAGTTTCGCGATACTGCCAAAGCTATATGGGGTTGAAAGAGCGGGTCGGATCTCAGGCATCAATAACACTTTCGCATCTGCTGGAGCTCTCTGCCTCCCGATATTACTGGGGTACATCATGGATGCCACTACCTCTTACTATGCGGGCTGGGTTCTTTTCTCAATAATCCTTATCTCGGCCTCGATTCTGATGATCGCCTTGAAGACGTCCTCAGGTGAGAGCCTTATCGAAAAACGTTAGAAATGAAGGCGCAAACTGAAATGGAGTAGTTTCATCTCTTCTTGCTACAAATCTCTAATTCCAAACCCCAAAATATAGTTAGTCTCCCACACACGAAAATCAACGTTGTCTGCCTGAGGTATTCAATGCGATTAGACATATCGAACATGTCTATTTTGAATACGCGTATGTTGAGTGCATTTGTCTTTTGAATGGTAGCAAGTTTGGGAAAGATTAAAGTAAATTGAATTCAATAAATCGCTTTAACCTTGGACAACGCGAATGCCGCACGCCAGCAATTCGGTCAATACGCTGAAGAGTATCGAAAAAGTAGAACCCACTCTGATCCCGCTATTCTCGACCACATCATAGAACTCATATCTCCAAATGGTGAGGAAGAAGGGCTCGATGTGGGATGTGGTGGAGGTCATATGGCAACTACCCTCGCCAAGAGTATTCGGAAACTTGTCGCTGCCGATATAACCCCTGAGATGCTGGTTCAAACAAATAAATTAGCGGAGGAGAAAGGACTACAGAATTTAAGGTTTTGTCTAGCTGATGCCCTAAATCTGCCTTTTCAATCCAACGCCTTTAACATGGTCTCCTGCAGAATAGTTCTTCACCACGTCTATAACGCGGACAGGGCTGTGACAGAGATGGGACGTGTATTGAAAAAGGGTGGAAAACTATTCATTCAAGACATCCTTGGCCTCGATGATCCACAGGCTAGGAACTATATGGATGAAATTGAGAGGTTGCGGGATCCGTCTCATATCAAGAACTATAGTATGGAAGAATGGAAAAAATTTTTTATTAGAGGAGGGTTGAAGGTCATCCATTCTGAAGTGGTATCTGGAGTTTATGAGTTTAGGGAGTGGTCATCTAGGTCAGGAACACCTGTTGATAACGTAGAGAAGATAAAGATGATGCTGCACAATATGCCAGAATTAGTGGCGAAGCACCTCAAGACGTCATATTCTGGAGGAGAATGGTCGATACAGATGAGATACATCCTTCTTCTGATGACTAAAACATAATCTACGTTAACACAAAACGAATTAGAACACTTGATTTTTGTTCCAGAACCGACTTCTGAATCTCAAAACTAGAAAAATGCCTGAATAAAACTTTAATCCCGTAGCTTGATATAAACGTATCAAAAATTGGTCCTAAACTCCTTTTTTCCTATCCTCAGATCCGCATCTTTACACAAGTTCTATCTTTCATTTTCTCCTTCATATATTCAAACACTCTCTCTATATAGCACACACATAAAAAAACTAGCTGAAGAGAATGGTGTTATAGATTGAAGTCGAGTTAGGGGAATGGAAAGGGCATAAGGTCACTGTTCATTTAGTTGGTCATGAGCGGATAATTGAGCACAAGAGTTGATTTTTCTTTCATGGTGACATCATATACAGGTACCCTTTTTTCCATTAATCATATCGAAAAATGATATAACCAGCGAAATAATTGTACTCACCTTGTCAATGAAGGAATCTAAATTGGAAATCCGGAAAATCACTAAAAAGGATCGCCACGCCTTGATGGATCTCTATCGATATACATACACTGAATGGTCGGATAGGGAAATTAAGGAAGAAGAGCTCGAAGAAATCCTCACTCATGAAACTCTTGGATTGTTTGAAAATGGACGGTTGGTCTCATCTACCAGAATCCATGAATTTCAACAATCCGTTCGAGGGATTCTCAAAGATTGTGGTGGTATCGCAGGTGTAGCCAGTTATCCTGAAGCCCGGTATAAAGGGTATATACGAAAACTAATGCTCGCAGGATTCAAAGAAATGTATGAACAAGGACAATCGGTTAGCATGTTAGATCCCTTTAAACCGAGTTTCTACGCGAAATTTGGCTATGCGTCAGCCAACGCTCCGTATCTCGTTAAAGCGCCTATCAAACATCTAATTCACAATGAGAAAAAAGATACGACTTCTGAATGGAGTTTTGAACGGTTACGTGCTGTCAACGTAAAAGATATCCTGCTTAGGTTTATCCGGGAGATTGGGCCGATACAGTATCATGGGTTCATCATTTTCAAATCCATTCCCGATGAGATGTGGAAGCAGAGGGTCAAAGACAGTCTTGTAGTTTTTGTGAAACACAAAGGGGTTATACAAGCCGCGAGTCGATATCGAATCAAGGGCGAACGAAGAGAGGGTCGTTGGGTGGCAGAATTGACCGTCATAGAGTTCTTGTGGCGTACCCGAGAATCAAGAATGAAACTTTTTGATTTCTTTTCATCTCATCAAGATCAAATTGATGATATCATCATACATGCTCCATTTGAAACACGGGTCGAGCATTGGTTTGAAGATGCAAGGATAAGTATTGAACGGAAGGCTCCCTGGATGGTACGAGTCATCGATGCTATAAAAGCAGTTGAAGACCTTCCAGCGACAGGCGAAGATATCGTGACCATGGAAATTTCTGATCCCGAGTGTTCTTGGAATAATGGAGTTTTTACCATTCAATCAGAGAAGAATCATCTCCATATGAACAAGAGTTCTGATAAACCTGTCGTGAAGATGTCTATCAAAGCTTTTTCATCACTTGTCTATGGAACCTTGTCTGTTGAAGAATTAATGTTTCGAAGGGAAATTGCTCTCACTGATGATTGGGCTCAACACACGCTTCAACGCTGGTTCCCGTTGCTTCCTCTTTACAATGTCCTGTATTTCTAAGTTCATATTCAGATGCGAGTTTTTTATGGAGAACTTCCTCTGAGTAGACCCCCAGACACGTGAACGCGCGCTAGTGTCATGATTAAGAAGAATTCGACATACTATCTTGCTGATTATGACATTACGTTTTTGGAGAATAGCTTCATGTTATCCGTGTTTGGGGAGTCTAGAAACGTGATCGCGAAGTATGTGACGCCCAGATCGGCATACTCGTTTATTTTCGCTAAACACTGTGATGGACTGCCTATTATGCCTCTTTCAACTATGTTTTCAAGCCAGTCATCAAATGGCTGGGGTGGTATTATACGTAGTTGTCCACTACTATACAGTTTTTTAAGTTTGTTCCTCAACTGTTGTGGATCCGTGCCCACCATAGCTCTTCCCATCCATGACTTTTCTATCTCGTCATAGTCTCTACCCACACGTGAGCAATGTTCTTTCAACACCTTCAATTTATGTGCAAATTCGGATACACTCCCCATCCAATTTGACCTGTCAGCGTACTCAGCCACTGCTTTCAGTGTTAATTTCTCCCCACTCCCCCCTATGGTTATAGGTGGATGTGGTTTCTGGATAGGTTTTGGTTCACAATGGGCTTCCTGTATGTTGAAGTATTCACCGGTGAAGCTGGAGTCTTTCTGCGTCCACATCTTTTTGATGATCTCTATGCCCTCCCTCATCTGGGCTATTCTGATACTAGGTTTAGGAAAGGGGATACCATACGCCGTGTATTCCTCCTCATTCCATCCCGCTCCTATACCGAACTCTAGTCTGCCCTGAGAGATGACATCCAACGTTGCGCTCATTTTGGCTAAAAGAGAGGGGCATCGATAAGAGTTGCAGGCGACCAAACTCCCCAACCGTATTTTCTTGGTTATAGATGCGAGGGCTGATAACGTGGTGAAACATTCGACTATAGGTTTGTTATCTAACATCAGATGATCGCTAATCCACACTGACTCGAAACCCAGCCTCTCAGCTTCTAGGGCCTGTTCTTTGATGGAACTGTAGTTGGATGTGATATATATTGGATCTAAGAACACCCCGAACTTTAACGTCATTTCACTCAATCCTTACCAATCATATTATTAGTTGGTTAGAAATAAATATTGTATATCTTGGAAGAGAAATCGATAAGGTGTTCGGGACTAATTGTCGGTCTTAAATTCTTTAACTAGCTTCAGCTTTTCAGGGTTGCAGTCTGTATAATGCCTTACAAGAATAGTTTGGTGTTCTTCCACAAAAGGCACCAATATATTGGAAGGTCTATGTTCTGAATTATTCAATATCACAATTTGAATATTTCCGCTTCTTGAAACAATATATTACCACTCTTTGTTCATAAAAGCATAGTCATATATACGGTATAATGCCTTATAATAAAATGATATTTTAATCAAGCTCCGAGGTGGGGAGCTATACAAATACCGATAAACAAAGGAGAGATGAAGAGATGACAAAGTATATTGTGTTTTGGAAATATGAGCCCAATGACCTTGATAAGGTAATTGAAAAATCTTTGAAGGCACAGGCCGATGCAGAAAAAGCACCAGATAAATATGCACAATACCTGTTTCCACCCCATCACACGGGATATTGTAAGGGGTTCAGTATAGTTGATATTTCTAATCCAGATCAAATGACAAGAGCTTTTACTTATTATTTTCCTGAATTGGAATTAAAATATGTACCCATAATTTCAAATGTCGACATGCTAAAAACCTATAAAGAAACGCCGAAATAGGCCTGAAACATAATTACCCCTTCTTTAACTAAGCTTAGAAGCCCAATTAACCTTAAGGTAGACTAGAAATCCATGACTGCAAGCTTCGAGTGGGAAATGGAACAAAGAGGTCGATTTAGAGGTAACTCTCTTGTGTATTATGCTTATCTTAAGTCCATTGTTAAAATTGCACGTAAACAAAACGTGGATCCAAAGCAATTAGTCGATGCCTTTGTTGAAGCCTGGGAGAACAAGACCTCCCAGTGCGGAGAACTAACGATCTCTCGTCGAAGAAGAACACGTGATTCTGCCACGTTTCTCATTACTACAGAAGAAAAAGTCGTCTGGCAGTTCCCCGTAAACCTGGAGAACGTGAGAAACCCAGAGGTTTTAAAAAAACTTATTCAAGACATACCCATCCCTCCGCCTCTTGAACAGGAGCGATACCAGAAAAAACAACAGATCAATAATCTTCGGTTTGGCATGAAGGGGATTGATGTAACGGTAAAAATCATTGAAGTCCCCCCGATAAAACCAGTTTTTACCCGATGGGGTTCAGAATGCTATGTCTCAAATGTGAAGATTGCGGATGAAACGAGATCACTAAGGCTCAGCTTATGGAATAAGCAGGTAGATAAGGTTCGTGTTGGGGATGAAATTGAATTGAAGAATTGTTATGTCTCTCGATTCGCGGGACAACTTCAATTGAGGCTGAGAAGAAAAAGCATAATGTCCATCATAAACCATCCTTAACAAGAAGGGTGGACTCAATATTCATTATGATGTTAGAACTTGAAGATGTAAGAGTTACAAGGGAAGAAACCTTTGTTAGCTAACTGAGTGGGATTTGGAACCCGATATAACTAGCTAGCCTGTTTGTGTTCCTGGTGGAGACTTAACATCAGTCAAATAGAAAATAATGACTCTATAGCTAGCTAATGTCCCAAAAAGATATCTGGATAAAATCATCATACGAATCTTTTTTTAACGAGATGGATTTAGATGAAGAAAGAAAAATTGGCTAAATCAATTTGATATCCAAGAATTTCTTGCTTTTTCGTCTAGCAACAAATCGAGTGGTGAAATAAAAAATATTATGCAAGAAATCAATCCAACAATACTAACTTGGATTGATAAATGATAAAATTAGAATTATTAAGTTAGCTTATGCGTCCACATGTAAAAAATTTGCAAGTGAATTTGAAAAGAAAAACGAGTTGTAACTAAATAAATTCACTGGAATAAAATACTGAAATCTATAATAAAAAACGGAAATTGTGAAAACTGCAAACCACATTGCCGAAAAGCTAATTAGTTATCGATAAGATTGGAGGCGTTTTTCCTTAAATTACTAAGGTTAGTGGTTTATTTGTATCCAAGGTAACTTGATCGTGTTGTATCGACGCATTATTAACAGCGATAACGTTATAGTTTCCCGTGTATTCAATTTAATTCATTGGTGAGTTAAGATGGACATAAAGACAATAGGGGAGAAAGCACTAGCCTACGACAAGTATAGTGGGTGCAGCCAGAGTGTTCTGCTGACCCTTCAGGAAGCCTTTGAGATCGGTGATATGGAGAGCTTTAAGGCAGCAACCGTCCTCAGTGGCGGTGTAGCTCGGAGAGGCGAGACATGTGGGGCCTTGTTAGGAGGGTTGATGGCTCTGGGCTTGGTTGCTGGGCGGACGGATATCACCAAAACACAGGCATATAGGGATGCCATGAAGCCTGCCAACGAGATAATAGAGGCATTCAAACAGAGGCTCCAAATTGAATTCGGCTTCGAAAAACCCCTGAACTCTACCCTTTGCCGAGATATACACGAAAAGATCTATGGAAGGCCCTTTAACCTCAGGGACGAGAAGGACCATCAGGCATTCCTCGACGCTGGTGGACACGACGAAGAAGGATGCCCCAAGGTCTGTGCAGTTGCAGCCATGGTGACAGCAGAGAAGTTACGGAATCTATCCACGTAGCATGTTGATAATCGCAATATGCCTTGTAATAACTGTATACTATTTTCTAAACACTCCTAATTTTACTGTATACAGTGGGTTCGACTGAAAGATTAGTAATGACAACAAATGTTCAATATATCTTAGTACCAATGTTACATGTCTACCTTACTAGCGTGTACCTAGCGAGCTGTCTTCCGTAGTTCTTGGCTTGATTAGGATGTCTTTGGATTTATTGTCGCATTCGCGTGAGCAAACACCTAACCACAAAGCTTAAGAGATGTCTTCAAGACAGACGGAGAATAGTTTATGAGGATTAAAACGTTACAATTTAAGTGAAAGAAAAAAGTCTTCCAGTCCTCACGAAAGGCATCCTTGAGTGAATGGAGCTGGAGAAGTTGGATTAGATGGCGAGGCGGGTCCTTGCTAGCTATTCCCTGTCGTTGAGACTCCGAGAGGGT
>JAZFSF010000053.1:0-2778 GCA_036446055.1 Bathyarchaeia archaeon
TCGGATATTGAGCGGTTCATGACCATATCTCTTTACGATGCTCTTGTTTTACAAACCTCGGGCATGGGGGATGTTGAAATATTACCGCTGAAAAAGTCGGATACTGAATTTACCAAGTTAGAATCGGGGAAACCAAAAATATATTACAAAGATATAGCTATCGATGTGGGAAGGATTCTGGACGCCGATTCGGTAATGGTTGGAGTTATTTCAGAGTACACGGAAAGAGGCGGATCACAGTGGGGGATAGAATCTCCGCCTACCGTATCTTTTAGAGTAGAGGTACTAAGCACAAAAGACGGAAGGGTGATATGGGAGACATATTTCACAGAAACACAAAAGCCCTTATTTGACAACCTGTTTGAAATAAAGAAGTTTGTAAAAAGAGGGGGCAAATGGATATCTGCAGATGAGCTTGCAAAAGAGGGCGTTAGAAAGATAGCTCAAAGGTTTAGCAGATTTCTACTGGAGAAAAGATGATAATTATCCCTGCCATAGATCTTAAAGACGGAAAGTGTGTAAGACTTTTTAAAGGGAAAGAGGAACAAGTAACGGTATTTTCCGAAAATCCCTCTGAAGTAGCAAGAGAGTGGGATGAATCAGGAGCTAAGTGGATTCACGTGGTAGACCTTGACGGTGCCTTCTCAGGTAAACCTAGAAATTTTAACGTCATTAAATCTATTGTAGATTCGGCATCCTGCCCGGTCCAAGTTGGCGGAGGCATAAGAAATATAGATACTGTACGAGAGTATGTCGGAATCGGTGTTAAAAGAATAATATTAGGAACTGCTGCATTTAGCGACGAGGATTTTTTAAGAAATGCCTGCAGCGAATTTCCAGAAGAAATCGCAGTTGGAATCGATACTAAAAACGGGAAAATAGCCGTTAAAGGCTGGACTGAAGTAATAGACCAAAGTACCGAGGAAGTGCTCGAGAATCTACATGAAGTTGGTGTATCGGTGGTACTTAATACTAATATCGACAGAGACGGAACTATGGAAGGAATAAATATTGAGGGTGCAAGAGAATTTATAAACGAATCTCCGATTCCTGTAATCGCCTCAGGCGGAATTGCTACAATGGAAGATCTTGAGAAACTGGCTTCAATTGAGCATTTAGGCTTATATGGTGCTATACTAGGGAAGTCGATTTACACTGGTAGTATTAATCTAAAAGAGGCAATACAAAGGTACTCCTAAAATGTTATCGAAGAGAATAATACCCTGTTTGGATGTAAAGGACGGAAGGGTGGTTAAAGGGGTTAATTTCGTCAATTTAAGAGACGCCGGGGACCCCGTTGAAATTGCAAAGAAGTATAGTGATGAGGGGGCTGATGAGATCTGCTTCCTGGATATAACCGCCTCTAATGAAGAAAGAAAAACTATGATTGACGTAGTTGAACGTACAGCAGGGCAGGTATTCGTTCCGCTTACCGTAGGCGGGGGCGTGAGGACTCTTGATGATGTGAGACAGATATTATTAGCCGGGGCCGATAAAGTCTCAATAAACACCGCAGCAGTGAAAAACCCTGATTTCGTAAAAGAAGCCGCAGATAAGTTTGGAAGCCAGTGCATAGTGGTCGCTATAGACGCTAGAAGTGTAGGTGATAGCAAATGGGAAGTTTTCACTCACGGCGGAAGAAACCCTACCGGAATAGACGCTGTAGAATGGGCTCAAAAAATGGAGGACTACGGTGCAGGGGAGATTCTTCTTACTAGCATGGATAAAGACGGAACAAAATCAGGCTATGACCTTCCTCTTACAAAAACCATATCACGCAACCTGAGAATACCTATAATTGCCTCAGGCGGAGCCGGGAATCTCGAGCACCTATCAGATGGGGTAAAACTTGGGGAAGCTGACGCCGTATTGGTCGCCTCCATTTTTCACTATGGAGAATATACTATTAAAGAAGCCAAGGAATTCTTAAGCGCCAATGGTATTTCAGTAAGACTTTAATTCAGAGTATTAAACAGATGGAGTTTAATCTTGACTATAAGAGAACAGCTTGAAGAAATAGAAAGGGGGACCTTGTCCCCTCTCGCTTCACTTAGTGCAGAGACAAAGGGGAGAATGAAGCCTGAAGAACAATGCGCTATTCGAACCGATTTCCAAAGAGACAGAGACAGGGTTATACACTCAAAATCATTTAGAAGAATGAAACACAAGACACAGGTGTTTCTCTCCCCCACTGATGATCACTATAGAACAAGGCTTACGCACGTAATAGAGGTGGCCCAGATCGCAAGGACAATCTCTAAGGCGCTAAGATTCAATGAAGACCTGACAGAGGCGATTGCATTAGGTCATGATCTTGGGCACACACCATTTGGACATGCTGGAGAAGCAATGCTTAATGAAATATTTCCCGGAGGCTTTAAGCACGTTATACATAGCTTGCGGGTGGTAGACGTGCTCGAGAAAGGCGGTGAGGGATTAAACCTTACTTATGAAGTAAGGGACGGAATCTCCAAGCACTCAAAAGGCATGGGTGCGATAGATAATCCGAAATACAGACCCGAGACGATGGAGGGTCAGGTTGTTAGAATCTCAGATTTAGTGGCCTATGCTAACCATGATTTAGACGATGCAATCCGATCTGGAATTATAACAATTGATGACGTGCCTAGGGAATGTATCAGTACCTTGGGAACAACTAATTCCGAGAGAATAAACAAAATGGTCACAGACATAATATTTGGCTAAACAACAAAGTTAAAACACATTCATTGGCCCTATGGTGGGCCAAGGCCGCCTTGGCGACCAAGAACCCGTGGT
>JAZFSF010000054.1:0-2288 GCA_036446055.1 Bathyarchaeia archaeon
AATTGTTTTGACCTCACTGCGTGTGAGTTGCTGTGGCGATCTTCGTGGGCAAGAAGACATGTCATCGAGACCACACTCATCTTCATTTTTCCAAGAATGATACCGAGATGGAGACAAACGAAGGATGCGAAGCGCTACTCGCAGTGGGAGGACTGAGAGTGATAATTCAATCGCTCGAAGCAACCTTGTCTTCTTGGACCCATCTGGGAGTCGGGAATTATCAAGAGAGAAGCCAGATGCTTTCATTACTACGACTACCAATCGAAACAATGCAACGATCCATTTGATGCGTTTGCGAAGAGCTAGTACTTCCTCTTGAAGGCTGAGGATGTCCATATCGAAAACATCGACTGAGACAATTGCGACTGGATCTGAAGTCAGCCAACCGTGAGCAGTTGAACGAGGAACGCCAAGTTGAATTGCGTGTTTGATGTTACCGGATGATCGAACGAGATCACGGAGTCGATGATCATATCTTTGCTGGGTGCGATTTATAGAAGTCATGTCAACATTATCGTCCGTGAAGGCTTCGGGGATAACTTTAGCACGGCCTGGATGAGCTAACTCCAATGAAAATAGGATTTGGAAGGCAGGTTGAAATCAGCAATGATTGACGAGTTCTCGTTCACAAAAGTCCAGGATGTCGTGAGGAATAGCTCGCTTGACAAGTACAGTGTGCCCTGCCGGGCACACATCGAGTAGGCAGGGGCTTCACAGCCCCGGCCTCTCACACCACCGGGCATACGGTTCCGTACCACGGCGGTTCACTTGAGCCAGTCAGACTCACTCACCGTCCGGGCAAGCGATACCAAGTTCAATCTTTCAAAGTAGGATTTCGGGAACGCCAGATTCATATGACCGGCTCCCGAGTTCCACCACGGCCCTCGACCATTATAGGCAGATTTGGCCGCCTGCTCTTGCGGTAGACCTCGCTTCAGCAACTTCTTCAATCGAGTCGAAGGGTGTTTCCATTGTCGCCACCTTATACATCGTAGGCGACGACGAACCCATCTGTCAAGTTCTTCAAAGACGCCCTTTACCTCACTCATTTTAAAGTAGTTGCCCCAGCCACGTAACAGCGGATTGAGATTTTCCGTTATAAAGCGAGCCAGGTTACGGCCACGGCCTTTGCGAAACAGGGCCTTGACCTTACTTTTGAATCGGCTGACCGATTCTTTCGAGGGTTTTAATTTCGTTTTCTTATTACTGGTCACACTGTAACCAAGAAAACTACGATTCCACGGTCTGCCCACAGTACTTTTGGACTCATTTACCTTAAGCTTAAGAACACCGGACACAAAAGCACTTATCGACGCCAGTACCCGTCGCCCCGCTCGGCGGCTGGCTACGTAGATATTGCAGTCATCCGCATAGCGAGCAAACTTATGTCCTCGATGCTCCAGTTCCTTGTCCAATTCGTCCAGCATGATATTGGACAGTAAAGGACTCAAGGGTCCACCTTGCGGCGTTCCCTTCTCGGTTGGGCGGACAACTCCACCTTCGAGAACACCGGCTTGCAGGTAACGTCTTATGACGCCCAGAAGCCGACTATCTTTGACTTTGGGGGATATCTTTGACATCAATATGTCATGATTTACCCGGTCAAAGAATTTCTCAAGGTCCATGTCAACTACCCAGCGATAGCCCTGATCACAATACCTTTGACACAACCCAACGGCCATGTGTGCCGATCGTCCGGGACGAAATCCGAAACTTGATTCGGAAAAACCCGGATCAAATAGAGGACCCAGCACCTGCTGCATCGCCTGTTGAATTAAGCGATCAGTTACCGTAGGTATCCCCAGTTTACGGGTTCCGCCTTTCGGCTTGGGAATCTCGACCCGAAGCACCGGAGAAGGTTTATATCGTCCATCAAGCAACTGCTGTTTAATCTGAGGCCACCTGTCCTTTAGCAGAACTGCCGTTTGGCCTATGTCCAGACCGTCAACGCCCGCACCTCCTTTGTTAGACTTAACTCGGCTCCATGCTCGCTGCATGTTAGCTTGTTCGACCACTTGCTCCATCAGGAGGTTTGCTGAGTCGCTGGTTGTTGTTGAAGTAGTTACTGATACTTGACGCACCGGCTGCATATCTCGGCAGTTCCGCTGCCTGCCTCCGCTGTCGGTATGGAGTGTTATGTCCATCTTCTGCTTCACCATAGCAATAAACCTCAAGCTAACCAGCCACGGCTAAAATGTTCAGGCCTTCGGTCTCGTCGAACATCGCAGACCTACTATGCCCTCGGCTGACTTCTGTATGCCCATCCCAACACCTCTTGATGATGGTAG
>JAZFSF010000055.1:0-5068 GCA_036446055.1 Bathyarchaeia archaeon
TAAACTCGCTCACCCAACTCTAACAAGCCGCCAGGAATTGACCACAGTCCCTTTGCCGGCTCATTCTTCCGTTGGACCACAACGAACTCATCTCCTCTTTGGATTAGGGCTCCGACTCCAATGAGAGTTAAAACAGGATATTTCCTCTTCATAAGCAATAACCTTAATTAATACATTAGTCATCTTCAGGCTCAAAAAAGTTACGGTTCAACAGCAGATTTATGAATGCTACAAAAATTAGTACAGCAGAATCATTGTTGAAGCCTTTTCGCCCTCACTTCTCTATACTCTGTGTGGTTTGGACTAGGCAATTTGTATCTTCTATCTCGTTTCTAACCTACTTGTCCTTTCATGGATGTAGAGAAAACTATTTGTTGAATAAGTGATTGTAAATAACTATAACTTTAAAATTCGGTGCTATCTTACACTGTGAAAATAAGTCCCATAACTCATGAAAGAGAATGAACAATTATGCCTAGTGCGAGCTTCTATTCCTTAAAAGACGTATTGATTGGCCTCGAGGTTCACTGTCAACTCACTAATCTGAAGACTAAACTGTTTTGCGGTTGTTCAACGGACTACCGACGGGATCCTCCAAACACTCATGTCTGCCCCGTGTGTCTTGGTCTCCCTGGTTCTCTGCCCTCAGTGAATAGGAAGGCGATTGAAGACGCTGTCCTTGTGAGTCTGGGCCTAGATTCCAATGTTTCGAGGAAGTCGTATTTCTTCCGAAAGAACTACTATTATCCCGATATGTCCAAGAACTTTCAGATTTCCCAATACGACCAGGCGGGTGGAATACCTATCTCACTTGGCGGTGGAATCGAGATTCAAGTCAACCATGTACGCAGGAAGATTCGGATTACAAGGCTACAGTTGGAGGAGGATCCGGCAAAACTGGTTCATTTAGGACCTATCGACTTGTCACCCTACACCCTTGTCGATTACAATCGGGCTGGAGTTGCTTTGCTTGAAATTGTTACTGAGCCAGACTTGAAGTCACCTAAGGAGGCGAGAGTCTTTCTTCAAAAACTTCGATCAATCCTCGAACATCTGGGCGTTTCAGATGGTCGGTTTGAGGGGAGCATGAGGTGCGATGCTAATATCTCTTTATCGGGGGGGAAACGAGTGGAAGTCAAGAACATCTCCTCCTTTAAAGAGGTTGAGAGGGCCTTAAACTTTGAGATGACGCGTCAACGCTCCCTGCTTTCAAGGGGTTCGACGGTCGGAATGGAGACTAGGCATTGGGATGAAGCCCGGCGTTTAACCATCTCTTTGAGGAGCAAGGAAGCGGAACATGATTATCGGTATTTTCCTGAGTCTGACCTCGTTCCAATCGTGGTTTCGGAAGAATGGTTAAAGGAATTAGCGTCTAAACTGCCTGAGTTGCCTGACAGCAGAAGGGATCGTTTGGTAAAGACTTATCACATACCATCTTATGACGCAACTGTTCTGACTGGAGAGAAGGCTTTAGCCGACTTCTTTGAGGAATGTACTGTCCTGTATTCTGATGCTAAGACGATCAGTAACTGGGTGATTGGGGATCTTCTGCGGTGGCTTCACCAGTACGAGTTGGGAATAGAAGCGTCCAAGATTACTTCGAAGACGCTTGTAGCGATGATTGAGTTGATCGATGAAGGAGTAATCAGTGGCAAGATCGCTAAAAAGATTCTTCCAGAAATCGTTAAAACAGGCAAATCCCCACGGGAAATCGTGGAAGAGAAGAATCTTATTAGAATGAGTTCTCCCAAGGAAATTGAAGGCATTGTGAATCACGTCTTCAAGGAAAATCCTGGGGCAGTTCAAGACGCCTTAATAGAGGAGAAGGCGATTCATTACTTAGTGGGTCAGATAATGAAGGCAACTAGGGGACGGGCTGACCCCGAGCTTACAAATCAAATAGTGAAAGAGAAACTGGAAAAGCTTGAAGAACAACGTTAGCCCCTTTTCCCGGTTCTTCGTGCCCGGGTTATGTATCCTGTGTGACCAATCATCAAGGTCTCGGGTCGCGTTTGACCCTCTTTTACCTTGATCCGCCTAAGAATGCACTCGATGGTTACCACGTTTACAAAATTGTTCTCCATCAGTGCAGTTGTCGTCTTCACCGTTTGTTCGATGGTTGGGCTGAACGAAATGAAGGTTCCTCCTACCCTCAAAGCCGGATCTGTAAGGGGGACCACCAGCCACGGCGTGGCCAAATCGAGTATAATTGCGTCGACATTTTCTTCGTGGATGCATTGAGTTACGTCTCCTTCCTTTAGTTCGATGAAGTCCATCAAGCCTGTTCGCTCAATGTTTTTTCGGGCTTTCTCTAAAAACTCTTTTCTCGCATCGTAGCTGTAGACCTTGCCTGTCGGCCTGACGTAGTGAGCGAGGGCGCTTGTTAACACGCCACTGCCAGTTCCTGCTTCCACAATTCGGCTTCCAGGCCCAATGTTTGAAAAATTGACGATTAGAGCGATATCCTTTGAATAGATCACCTGAGTGGCATGACGCATTTTTTTCTGGTAATCACTCAGTGTTGGTTTGAATAAGATGAAGTCGACATCGAGGCTGCTTTTAACTCTTCCTCCAAATGTCCTTCCAATCACGTCGTTAAATCTTATGTATCCCTTGTGGGTGTGAAAGCTTTCGTCCTTTCTGACTTTGATTAAGAACGTTCGCTTGCTATCCAAAAAAAGGAGGAGGTCGTCTCCTTCACAGATCACGTCAGTGGTCAATCGAGGTCATCCTAGAGAGAAGAAGTCCCTGTTATTTTCAATAAACTTTAACGTATCGGAGGGTAGGATGACGTGATGTCTACACTTTGAACAAGTCCAACCTCGAAGCTCCTGTTTGTTCCGTTTTATGAGTTTCCGTTTGAGTGGATTCGCCTCACAGATAGGGCATTCCTTTATGTCGATCTGGGCCTCCCAAACCCTCGCCATATCCTCTCGTGTTAAACGGCCATAAGCGTCTATCACATATTTTTCGAGGTGATTTCGTAAAAATTCACCCATCAATCTTAGAATGTCCTCTTCCCGCGCTTTCTCCGTCCAAACCGCGTTTCCAAGGTCATCGTTTCCTTCCAAATCTAGCCATATGTATTCGCTGCTCGAGCGGTCACAGGCGTCCTTCAAAGCAAAAGAAATAATTATCGGATCAACGAAAATCGCCCATCTTCTAGGAATAGTTTTAAGGATTCTTTCATAGAGTTTTCTTTGAGACTCATTCAATACGCTTGTTCTGCTCTCATAAAGTAGCTCTAGGCCTCTTTCGGACAAAACGTCTGTAACCTGTTCCAGGGTTTTACCCATGAGGTTTTGTCCAACCTTGGGGACACTGGTTTCTACGATAGCGATGGTAAGTTTAGAAAAATTGTCTTCATCAATCATTGATAATCTTAATGCCAATATTCGAACTAACCTAAAAGTATTGTTAACCTCAACTTGTGCCACGAATTAATCATTTTTGTAGGATTTTTATCAACGACTAGTTGATTTAGTATTTAATAGTTGGTGAGAGAGTTTCTTCTTTTTATGAATTGTTTATCCTGAGTAGTCGTCTCATTAATGTCTAGGATATTTTGTAATCGTTTGAATCATGGTTTACAATCGCTGCAGCTTTTTCTCTTTTGCTGTAAGATGCACTGATTCCTTTCGTAGAAAGCAGTCGTTTTATAGCTGTATGTTTCAATATAAAGAATTGATGCGAAACATGTTACTGTCAAATATATCTTTCTATATACGTTCAAAGGTTTTCGAATGTTATTTTTATCATATTCCATGATATTATCTCGTTTTTTCGGGAATAGTTTTCAATGAAACAGTAACTAAATACTATAACACATCTACGACCTATGCTTGATTTGATATTAAGAGGCTGAACAATGCTTCATAAATTCAAAGGGCTTTTTCAAAAAGAACCCTTACAGGACAAGATACCGTTAGTCATCGTTAAACTTGAGACTGCGCTGAATCGATTGGATAGAATCCGCGAGAGCTTGAGAAAAGAGGATAACGAGTTATTCGAACGATGTGTGAAAGCCAGGTTGGAGAACGACACTGTCCATGCGATGATGTACGCTAATGAATGCGCTGAGATACGAAAGATCGCGCTTCTCGTGGTCAGCAGCAAGTATGCCTTGGAGCAGATGGTTCTGAGGCTTCAAACCGTGGCCAAGCTGGGAAGCATAATGGTGACCGTATCGCCCGTCGTCGACGTGATCAAGGAGACACAGAGTCGTCTGGTGGGTATAGTGCCCAACGTCGCAAACAACCTCAACGAAGCCAATAAGATTTTAGTTAATTCTTTGGTGAAAATGGGCACGAGTTCGGTAAGTGGCGTTAAACCTCTGGTTTACAGTGAAGACGCTAGTAAGGTCTTAGATGAAGCCAAACTTGCAGCACAGGAAACCATTCGAGAACGGTTCCCCAAGCTACCTGGAACCCTTCAGGAGAGAATGCTTAAACAAGCTGAGTTATTGACTAGCTAACGAGAAGCCGAAGCACAACATCGAAGCAGGTACTATTATACCTCGATAACTGTTTTCTGTAACCTGATCTGCAGTCCACTTACTGTTTCAGGTTTATGATAAGTGAAAACCATTAAAAAAACCATGATGAACTCGTCCTCCTACTCGAAACAATTATCTCAAGTCCCTCCTTCTTCACATCATCGATTAAGGCTCTCGACGCTGAAGTCAGTCCAAACACAGACCTGCCCCGACACATCCATTTAACATACCAAGACAATCCCACGTCTACAATAGTCGTCATGTGGCAGACGACCACGCCTACAACAGGCGATGTGATCCTATACAATACAGTTCCTCAGGTAAGTAACTCTTCACATTACAGCTATTCGGCTGTCGGCCTTCACCACATGTATTCAAGTGCTTCAGCAACAAGGCATACGCTCTGAACAATTCGTGGTGACCTTAACCTTGGTCGACGCTGCAGGAAACAGCGACAGCGTCATAAACATGACCATGGAAGCTGAATCCCTGCCTCCAACACGGACGCTTGTCATAATAGGCGTCGTAACCATCATATCAGTCATTATCGTCTATCGCAGAAGACTTATAAAG
>JAZFSF010000056.1:0-13370 GCA_036446055.1 Bathyarchaeia archaeon
GTTGAAGAGGACTAAGCGGAATAAAGAGAATAAGCTTGAAATCAAAGTCAAGAAAATCAAATGTTTGCATAAACACGTCAATTTCTGGGCTGTTGAGGCCGTAACAAGTTCATTCAAAATGGTGAATGGAGGGTAAACGCAAGGAAAGTTTAGAGTATATTTATTCGAATCGACATAGCTTTCATGGATTTGATTATAAGCCTCAATTTTATCGAAGAATCCGCAAATTATTCATCATACATGTCGAAACGGAACTTGATAATCTCATTATTGGAGCTAACAACGAAATACTCTTGTTATCTATAGTTAATCAAAGAAACGGGTTGACGTCCTTCGGAAGCCCTAGCCTTAGCTTCTTTAGATATTCCTCTTGAAAAAGGGATTACCTCTCTTATCTCGCCAAAAAGGGAAGTGACCCTTGACAGGCTAAAATTTTAAATAAATTAGAGGCCATGTTAACCTCCTTCGTTGTCAATAGGAATACACAAGAAAAACTTTGACACGTCTCCAAACAAATAATCGCAGAGAACCATCTTAGACTAAAGAAAAAACTAGAAACTAAACTCGGTAATCCTAACTTAACGAAAATAACGCTTCATGTCTTTAATCACTGAAAGGCGATCACGGTATATCCTACGATAAAATATATTTAAAACGTGAAGAGCTATTTCATTCTTTGGTAAATCCTTCGCGTAGTTTCTCGATTTTTTTAGTGGTTTCGTTCAAAAGGTCTTCCACGGCTTTCAAATTCTCCTCAGTTAAGTTCTCCCGTAAGGTCATTCGAAGGTTGTGAAAGGCTTTCATGAATTGTTTGAGGGGTTCTCGAATCTCTCGCATCCTCTCGGAGTGAGGGCCTATTCCGAATCCTCCGAAGACCCAAGGTGTTAAAAACTCCAATTTTTTTTGCAGTCTTCCACCGAATTCTGCTTGTTCTTCAAAGAAGTGTTCACCTTGTTCTGTGAGCTTGTAGCGTTTCAACCCACCTGTCCCCCGGGGTAACGCCTCGGTGTATCCTCGATCTCTGAACCATGCGAGTAGCGGGTAAAGTGAGCCTGGACTTGGTTTCCATCGTCCCTCCGTCTCCTCTTCAATCTCTTCCATGAGTTCCGATCCAGACATGGGTTTCTCCCGTAAAAGATTAAGTACGTAGTGCCTCAAGAAGCCCTTTGGAACGCTTGCGGTATGCCGTAACAAGCGTCTAAACCGTCTATGTCTTGAATTGCCCAAATGCTTTCTGATTTTCTTTAACCGTTCTTCAGACAGGTAGTATCTCCCATCCACTTCCACGAGTAAGCCTAAAAACCATGGAGGACCCCTCTTCACTTCGAAGCCAGAAGGAAGACCCAGCTCCTCCAAAGTCAACGCCCGTTCTGGGTTGACCGCGCCCTTCTGCTGGAATGTTTCAATAACTTGAAGCATCATCTTTCTATTCTGAGTCCCATTCTCAACCATATTATCACACACGATATCGCCTACGATATTTAGTCCAGTATATATGTTTTACGCGACTAACACCACAGATAAAAATAACACAGGGTTAATAGCTATCAATCTTTGTAACTGCCCGAAGAAAAAGAAGCGTAATTCCACCCCATTGATGTTTAGATAACAGTTAACTTCATGAAGCTCCCGTTTTTATTCAAGGGCTAATTCTTTTTCCAACCCACCTTCAGGATATGGATAAACTAGGATTCTCTGAGGAGGAATGCTCAGCGTTATATCGTCGCCAACATGAATCGTTGCCACTTCAGAATGTAACATCTGTTTAGCGACGACGATTTTACCATTTCCCAATTTGATGCGTACCCGGACAGTACTTCCTGAATAGAGTACTTCGACAACCCTTCCCTTCAATCGGTTAATCCCATTCATTTCAACGTTTACGAATTCAGGCCTAAAAACGGTCACAACACGGTCGCCCATCCTTTGACCTCTGGCCTCAGCGCATATTTCCGATCCCTCTTCAAGCTCTACAAGGACGGTTTTCTCTGAGGTTTTCACAACTTCTCCGACTAGAAAGTTTGCTTCACCAACAAAATTTGCGGTGACCAGAGTCTTTGGATGAGTATACAGGTCGATGGGGGAGCCTTCTTCCACAATTCTCCCCCTTTTCATGACGATGACACGATCGGAAATGGATAATGCCTCCTCTTGGTCGTGGGTGACGTGCAGCGCCGTTAACTTCAAATCTTCCACCAGTCGCTTCAAGTCACTTCGTAACGTGGCTCTCACCTTTATGTCTAGGGCGCCTAGGGGCTCGTCGAGTAATAACAGTTCAGCTCGAGACGTCAGGGCCCGTGCTACGGCCGTCTTCTGTTGAGTGCCTCTACTCAACTCGTTGGGGTACGCGTCCGATCGTTCACCCACTTTTATCATCTCCAGCATCTCGATAGCTAAAGGTCTCATCTCTTCGGGTGAGAGACCTCTCACTCTGGGTCCATAAGTGACGTTACCCCACACGCTCAGGTGGGGAAACAAGGCTATGTTCTGGAAGACGTAGCCGATTCCACGGTCCTCTATCGGCAACTTGTTCACACATCGTCCATCGATGTAGATCTCGCCCTCGTCGGGCGTGATTATTCCTGCGATGTTTTTGATGAGCGTTGATTTTCCGCAACCGCTGGGGCCTATCACGGATACATATTCTCCGTCTTTAATTGTGAGAGTGACATCGTCGTTCGCCACGATCTTGCCGTATCGTTTCGTCACGTTCACTAGTTTAACTTCCGGCAACTAGATTGCCTCAACCTCCTTGAGAAGGCCCATCACAGGATACGGGAAGACAAGACTTTTTTCTGCGGGGAAGGAGACTACAACGCTTTGACCTACCGTATATGCTCTGAATGCGTCCGACATTAAGATCTTGGATACAATGGAGACGCCGTTTTCAAGGCGTATCTCGTACTCCATCGAGCCACCGATGAAGGTGGCGGATACGATTACGCCTGGAAGGTTGTTTGATCCAGCCACTTCCTCTTCTCCAATCCTTGTATCTTCTAGCCTGAACGCTAAAACCGCCTTTTCACCCACCCCTACATCGCTCACCCCTACTTGAACCTGGAGGCCGCCGAGAACCTCCATTACTGAGCCCACATCGCTTGACCCGATGATGGTTCCTTCAATGAAGTTGGCGCCTCCCACAAAACTTGCTACAAAGATTGAGTTCGGCCTTGAATATATTTCGTGGGGCGTTCCAGTCTGTTCAATTCGTCCGTTTCGCAGCACCACAACCCGATCCGCCATCATTAAAGCCTCTTCTTGATCATGGGTGACGTGGATGGCGGTGAGACCTTGATCCTTAACCAGTTGCCTCAATTGCGTCCGTAGCCCCAATCTCAAGCGAGCATCCAAAGCACCTAACGGCTCATCGAGGAGGAGAATACGAGCACCAGACGCTATACCTCTGCCGAGGGCAACTCTTTGCTGCATACCTCCACTGAGCTCGTGGGGATACGACTCTCGTCTCTCTGTGAGTCTAACCATTTCCAAGATTTCTGCAGTTAACTGCTCTACTTTTTCCTGGTTCCAATCCTTGATTTCTGGGCCGTAGGAAACATTCTGCCAAACAGTCATTTGAGGGAAAAGCGCATACTCTTGGAACATATACATGGTATCACGGGCTTCGGGAGGAAGATTGTTAACGCATTTTCCGTCAATGTAAATCTCGCCTTCATGGAGCTCCAGTAAACCTGCCACTATTCGTAGGAGCGTCGTCTTTCCCGCACCTGTGGGTCCGAGTACGCAAACATAGTCGCCGTCCTCGATGGATAGGTTTACTTTATCGAGGGCTGTGATTTCACCGAATCTCCTTGTCACGCCTGCTAATCTTATGAGTGACGTTTTGTCTTCACCTTCTTGTAGTGAATCGGATAATTGTGAGGAGTATCATGGACAGCACAATCAAGTATGTTGAGGTGAAAAGAGCTGCCGGGATGGCTAAGGCCTCAACCATGTTCACAACCAAGGCTGGGACAGTGATGTCTCGCCCCATCACGATGTATGTCGCTCCTGTCTCTCCGAGGGAGTGGGCGAAAGAGAGGATGAAGCCTGTGAGGACGCCACCCTTAATCAAGGGGAGCGAGACGGTTTCAATTGCGTTGTAAGCTGTTGCGCCCAGAGTCCGTGCTGAGTCCTCATACATCTGAATGTCCGATCCCTCATAGGACGCCAAGATGGATTCAACAATGACGGGAACCGAAAACGCAATATGGGTGAGAATAATCAACCAGATTCCTGAACCGACCAAGTTAAAGCCGTTGGACCCCCATAGCAATAACACGGAGAGGCCGAGGGAAGACGTGGGAACAATCAAGGGGATCTTGAGAATGGATCGAATGAAACTCCCATACCAACGCCGTGCAATGATGAAGGATAACGGCATCGCGATACACGTTGACACATAGGTCGAGACGAGAGCCACAATAATGGAGGTCAGCGACGCCTTAACCAGCGTGTTGAAATAACCGGTTGGACCGAAGAGCTGATACACCACTCCACCTTGTACCTTTCCCGTATACGGGTCTGCGGACCAGTAGCTGAATACAGAGTTCGCGACCACGATTATTGGAACAATCACCGTCAATACCAACACAAATATTGGCGCGAAATCTTTAATGCGCGTCAGCTTTTTGGATGCGTATCTTTCAAGTCCCATGACCCTCTTGATCAAAGAGGACGGGAGTCGATAGGGCGTCTTGAAGGAACGTTTTTCCCGCCCCATATATCGCTCGACGGGGAGAATGAGTGTCCACGCGATGATGACAAGGAGGCTGCCCATGAATGCCGCGGTAGCCAACTTAAACTCCGCAGTCCACCTCACAATTGCTATCGATGCGGTAGAGCTGACGCCGGCTACTATGAGTGTCGCCCCCGTCTCCCCAAGGGAGCGGGCGAAAGCGAGTATGGCTCCTGAAAAGATGCCTGGGAGTACTAATGGGAGTAACACGTTTCTGAAGGTCGTTAGTGGGTTAGCGCCCAGGGTGCGAGATGCGGTCTCATACGTTGTGTCGATGGACTGGATTTTGGTTTGAAGGGTTCGAACGATATATGGGAACGTCAGTGCAACATGAACGATGAAGACTATGAGGGGAACGTTTATGATGGGGACGACCGTGTCTAAAGAGACAACTCCTGTGTTCATGCCGAGAAAACCACCAATTCCAGCCACACTGGTCCATGTTATGAGAGTGGCGAAGCCAAATCCCGATGTAGGAATGACTAAGGGCAGAGTGATAATGTCCTCTAGGAGACCTTTCCCAGGAAACTGTTTTCGGGCGAGGACGTAGGCGAGGGGCACTCCAAAAATGAGGTCGAAAGCGACGGCGGAGAGGGATAATCGAAAGGAGAAAAAGAGCACCTTCAAGATTTGACGCCAGTTTTCATCTCCAATAATGGGGTTATCAAAGACCTCGATCCATACGTCGCCCCAATTGATGAACACGTATGAGATCAGGTAAAAGGTAGGCAATAAAACCAGTACGATGAGTCCGATGAGGGTGACCCAAACCACGAGTCGCGATGGATTAATTGACTGATTTATTCGCCGAATCATCCCACCACACCTATAAACCCGTGTTCCTGACCCTGACCCAAGCCGTGAAAATGGCCTCCAGCACCTCTCCCTTCAACGGCTTCAAAACGGGGACCTGTAATTCGTATTGAACTCCATTCGATGGGTTAAACAGAGTTGGATCCAGCGGTACACTTGCGCTTGCAGGTCTAAATCCATGGTTTTCAGCGAGTTCTTGGTTCTCTGGTTTGAGGAGGAAAAAGAGGTACTGTCCCGCTGCAAACCTTTGCCACGAGGTCACCCAGGTACCGTTAAGAATCACGAAGGGGTGGTCTGCAATGAGAGTTCCCTGTTTAGGATACACCGCTAAAAGGGGATCACCCCATTTTTTCAAGGCCTTCAATGAGTTATCAAGGACGACGTTTTCATAGATCCCAAAAAACTGTATGGAGGACGGCCCATTCTCAGCCGCCCATGCGCCAAAGAAGCCCGTACTCTTTCCATATGTCACGGCCTTGGACTCAATCGTTTTGACGATGTCAATCACCGTCTCATTCATGAGGTCCTCCACACTCAAATCTTCGGGTTTTTTCCCCGCGGCTTCCGCGAATTCTAAGACCACAGTCATTGTTCCTCCATTGCTTAGAAGAGGATCTGGGTGACCGTACTTGAAGTCAACTCCATCCTCTGCCAAACGATAAAGATCCATGAAGCCGGTGACTTCATGTTCTCCCAAGAAAGATCCCCAACCTGTTAAGACGACTGGGGAAAGAACGAGGGGTGTCCAGTCCACGGCGACGTCGTAAGCTTCACCAGTTATCGTACGCCACTTTGTGTTCATATAAGGGATCCAGATGCTGGATGCGGGACTCCAAATCGTGGGTCTTTCGCTTCCATCCAAGATGCGGTTCACTGTGTCATGGGTTCCCGTGACAATGAGTTGAACGTGAACAGTGATGTTAAAGTGTTGTTGAAACCACGTCTCAAACCGGGGCGTTACTTCCTCAATCCACCCCTGTTTTTCGCTGGTCAAGAGGAACTCGAATTCGATCTCGCTTGGGATGCCACCGCTCCCGTTTTGGATTTGTTTGCCTGAATATATTGACGAAATTACGGAGAACGTGAGAAACCCGAGTAAGATTCCGGTGAGAAGTATTAGATATCCTCTTCGAATGAGCAACGCACGCCCCTTTTCAATTTTAAGTAAAATACTTGTAATATCGCTAATTAATCGGTCAGTCCTCTCCCGCCGCCAAGATCAACAGAAAATCAGCAGTGTCTGCACACATGTCAGCAGCGCGCTCAATGGAGTCTGCGAGATCTTTTAACACCATGTAAGTTGGGGCATTAACCTTTTCCGAGTTGGTGATGAAAGAAATTTTTACTTGGAGATGGTCTTCATCAATGCGACCTTCAACCTCATCTACCTTACGAGCGTTTTGAACCGCTTTCGACGGGTCGTCTCCGAGAGATTCAATACTGGTCCGAAGGAACGCCGTGCACTCAACTAAGTTTGTCGTCATTCTGGAAAAAATATCTACGAAATCCTGTGGCACGACGCTTTCTGCTTGAATTAAAATTTTTATGTTTCTCGCAGCGTCCTTCACATGGTCCGCTAATCGATCTAAACGACTGACGAGGGCCTTTAAGTCCTCTCTATACTTAGAGGGAAGCGTGCCCTTTGTCAACTCAATGAAAATGGCTCTGCGAAGCTGGTCAATTTCCACCTCATACACGAATAATCGCTCAATACACTTCTCGGCCCTCGACTTATCCTCTAGAAACAGGTGAGTAGCTTTATCTAGCTCCGTCACTGTGTCGAAGACTTTAATGATTTGGTTCTGTGCAAGATTTAAGGTTCGTGACTGACGCCTTTTTTCAAACCAAGATAACATACGTTTAGTAGACATGACAAATTACCTAGTAGAATTCCTTCTATTTATATTGCGTAGCTATTCACTAGCCATTTAATTACAGTTCGTGGACACTATGCCTTTATGAAGACTCGTTTTGACTTATAACGGTGAATCTGCTTCGTTTTCGAGTATGAAGTGACAAACGGATTTTATAACGTAGAATCATGTCTCTTTCAAGCGTTAAGCCCTAGGACTCCACGGTCAAACGAAGTGGGGTGTGAAAGATCACGTTTACGCCCGGCAACCATATATGCAATTGATCGGTCTTAACTACCCTATTTGATGTTGGGACTTAACTTGATATTAGTGGGGATCGGTCATTTCGGGAGGGGTGAAACCGAAATATCCTGACTTTTTGATCGATTCTTGGCTCTTTGGAGGCCAAAGAGTCCGAAGAGCTCTTTTTCATTCAGCAATCGTGTCAGTCCTTCATCAGATATTTCTCCCACCACTTCATTGAAGAGCTCCCGTTTCTCTTCCAGAATTCGCTGAATGCGTTCCTCCACGGTATCCTGGGTGATGAGGGATGCGACGAAGACATTCTTCGTTTGTCCGATGCGGTGGGTTCGATCCTCGGCCTGAGACATGGTCGCTGGATTCCACCAAGAGTCAAAGTGAACGACGTAATTTGCCACGGTCAGCGTTAACCCCAAGCCGCCGGCTTTCAAAGATATGAGCAAGACCCTCATATCTTCGTCCTCATTAAATTTTTTCAAAACCTCCTCTCTCTGCTTGCTGGTCAGAGAACCCTGGTAGATGAGGGGCTTAAACCTTTGCAATCGCGGTTTTATCAGTCGAAGAGTCTTCTCGGGATATTGGGAGAAGATCACCATTTTCTCTCTGGTTTCATCTAGGTTTTGTAAAATGTCCAGAACGTATTCTAGCTTACAGCTTTCGCCTGAGGCAATTTCGATGTTGCAGATCTGCTTTAGCTTAGAGACGAGGGCCATGACGTGGGTCACAGTGATCGTTTTCCCCTTCTCTTTGAGAGCGATTACTCCCGTTCTCTCCGCCATGTTGTAGACCGCTTGCTGTCTTGCCCCCAATTCAAGCAGAACTTTGTCATGGGTTTTCGTTGGCAGATCTTTCAGTACAGCTTTTTTGGTACGTCTCAAAGTGAAAGGTGTGATCGCGGACTTCACGTAGAGGGGATTACCGACCTCATATGTACGGAATAGACCCGGCTTCAGATAGCTGAAGATGGTGGTGAGATCTTCGATACGGTTCTCCAAAGGGGTTCCCGAGAGTCCCCAGCGGATTCGTCCACCGACCTTGTTGATGGCTCTAAATGTCTGAGTCGACTTGTTTTTAATCCTCTGCACCTCGTCGAGAATGACTAAGTCAAAGTTCAGCTGAACCGCCTTTTCCTCATCGATGTTTAAGACATCTTCCTTTATCGTATCGTAAGTGACGATGTATACTTGACTTTTTTGATCCCAAAGTCCTCTTCTGGACGAAGCTGTCCCTTGAATCTTTGTGATTCTCAACTCTGGCGCCCACTCCTCAAATTTGCTTCTCCAATCAGTGAGCACTGATTTGGGGCAGATTACAAGGCATTTTTCAATCGCTTTGGCTCTGATGAGAAGTCGGACTGCGGTTATGGCTTGAATGGACTTTCCCAGCCCCATCTCGTCGGCTAGAAGCGCGTTTTCCTGTTCGAGTAAAAAGGTGACTCCATCCCTCTGAAAGGGAAATAAGGCTTTGCCAGCTGGAAACTCAAGAAGGCCTTGAAAGTTGAAGGTGGACTCGGGGTAGAGACTGGGCAGGATTAAATAGAACGGATTGATGGCGTCGCCTTGAGTTTGCTTCACTCCTAAAGTGTGACGGTTAAGCGTGAACCGCCGTTCTTTTTTGGGAAACAAATAGCCTTCTTTAAAGACGCAACCTTCAACCACTGCCGTCTTCAGCTCCTCAAAGAAGTTGTCAACGAGCGCATCATCATCCTCTCCCTCCTTTCTAGGGTCTCGAAGGTTCTGCTGTTCAAAGACTAAGGTGTCCACTTCGGTACACTCATATATGTGCGGAATGGGGATGTTCGCGAGGTTTCGTGTGGTCTCGACATCCTCTTTAATCGTGAATTGGATTCTACGCGTCTGTGAGGGAAGAAATAAGACCTCATAAGCGTCGATGTCGACGGTGACCTCGTTGGAGAGAAGGCGTTTTTTCAGCTTACTGCTTACGCGGGCAAATCGTGAACGTGCCCCATCTCTAGGTCGAAGCGAGGTAATCACCTCTCAACTGATTTAAACCGTGAGGTGATTTGATTCAAGCTACCCACGGCATTCTTCATTCTTTCGAAGGACTCTAAAATATTGACTTCGGAGTACAAGTGCTCAATAAGATTCCGCGTCTTCTGACTCAACTCGCCCTTTGTGATAAGTTCTAAGGGCTGAAAGCCGTTGTATCCTGACTCGACCACTTCCACATGGTACGCCGAATCGAAACGCTCAGGTTTTTCATTCTCGTCTTCCTCTTCAATTTCCTGAACCAAGAACGTGGGACACGGCGCATGCTCCTCAAGTTTTAAAAGGAAGGGCTTATCAACAAAAAGGAGTTTGGGCTTATTCTTCATAGCGTGGATCAGAGGCTTTCCACAGATCTCAACCCCAATATACGAAAGCAGAGCCTCTCCATAGAGCGACCTCTGAACGGTGTCGGGCTTGAGAGGATGTGTACATCGGAACTCGATGGGGATGCCCTTAAAGTCGGTGATGAGAAATGAACCTGTGTACCCCGCTTTTTCTGTTTCGTGTAGTGTCAAGAAGCCCGCTGTCTTGGTGCCTAACAGAAAGCGGCGAATAGAGGATGGTCTTTTACTCATTCAGGAAGCTTCCCTGTAACTCTTTTATGTGAAGCATTAACGTATACATCTTGAAACAGGGGTGTACTCCTCTCCCTTCGTTGTTTAAAGGGACAGAAAGAATGTGTGATCAACAGGTTACCCATTTTTCACGCCTGAATCATTTTTCGTGGCGAAGACTCTGAAAACTCGATCACGGGCTTATGAAGCCTTCTTTACGTTATTCTTTAACTGGTTAAGCTGATCCATGACTGAGCCACTCTTCTCAAATATGTCATTTCGAGCTTTGATACCCTCGCGTAGGAAGAATGTAATGACCTCCATGCGGCTGTTGAACAACCCGAGTCTCAGTAGAGCTTTGATCTTTGACCATTCACCTTCATCAAGGGAGAAATCTTTCTCATTAAACTCGTTATCTAACCCGAGATCTGGGGGATCTATGAACCTGGTCTCATCCTGCATAATGGGGTCAGAAACGACTTCGAAGTTCGTGTCCTCCGTTGCCACGATAACGCCGTCTGGATCGGTCTTCACTACCCGCATCCATGTCACCGATCCGAGGAGATACCGCATAATCTTTGATCTCAGAAAAGTCACGTCGCCTTCGACGAAAGGTATATCGAGGAAACTCTTCTTGGCAACGATTTTGAGGAGTTCGCTCTTTTTTAGGCGTTTCCCTATTGGGGCTAAAACGATCCGTCGCGCTTTTTTTATTTCCGCTCGTCTAATAGTCACGGTTTCATTAAGGGAAACTCGCGCATTATTCCGCACCAAGTTATTCAGTCCAATAATGTCTCCATCAACACTATCAATATCGATTGAGATCACTCGCGCCGCCGTAGTTCTATTCCCATGAATCTCTATCAAATCGCCATCAACAAACCCCAGCTTATTACTGACCTCTTGGCTAAGCTGCGCCTCGTATTTTGGAGTCTGTTGAAAACGACCAGCAATATCAAGTGGAATATCCAGTCTCGACTTTATGTTGGACACTCTGAATTCGTTATCCATCTTAATACCGTAGGTTTGGACGAAATCATATGATATTTATTGACATTATTCTTTAAAATGAAAGATGGCAAACAAGCAACTTATCATAAAAAAGTGAATGACAACGCAATCCTCTACGTGATATCTATTACTCAGCGATATCATTCTGAAGTACTTCTTATCACTCTCGATTTTAACAGTTACCAGCTTAATCACCTCTACCACGTAGTACAAGACTCAATCTTATGGCTTCACACAGATTATAGATGAAACATCGAACGCTGTCTTTTCGGTCCTTTGAGATCAGTGACCGGTATCAAAAACGGGAAATCCATGAAATGTTAGAGTTGATAATTCTTCTACCCTGTCATGTCACAGAAACATGAATCATCCGTCCTCTTCAGCCGACATAAGTAAATCGCCACAGCGACCTCGCGTTACGTGATAAAGCGTTCATCGCTGAAGTATCGGTCACCCCGATCAACTGCCGTAGTGACCACTGTGGCTCCAGACCCCCTTTTTTTCGCTTCACGAATAGCTGCAACCACGTTGGCTCCCGTAGAAATCCCACAGAAGACTCCTTCCTCCTGGGACAGCCTGTAAGCCATATTCCTAGCTTCCTCATTCCCGATGTATACTACTTCGTCGACGAGGTCATTAGCCCGTATTTCTTCGATGATTCCTCCCGTTATCCCTGGGACGAATCGCGCCTCTGACGAAAGTGGATCGATCCAACCCGACCACCCCGTAGGCTGAACGGCGATACACTTCACATCCGACCCCTCCCGTTTTAACACCTGAGCAACTCCCAGAAAATTTCCCCCCGTGCCGATTGACGCCGTGAAGGCATCCACCTTTCCCTCAGTCTGTTCCAAAATTTCCAAACCGAGTTCGTTGTGCGCTCGCACACAATCGGGGTTACTGAACTGTCGAGCCCACCAAACGTCGTCGCGGCGATCCTCCATTTCCTTACATTTCACTCGACCCGGAATCTCTACTCTCGCCCCGTGAACACCGGCTCTCCTCGCAGCCTCTGTTTCCTCGAGGGGCACCACCTCGATCTCCGCTCCAAAGCGTTCCAACGTCCCCTTCTTTTCATCAGCCCACACGTCTTGAGGATAGAACACCTTCACCGTGTACCCCTTTACGGTTCCCACAAACGCCAAGGCAATGGCGGTGTTTCCGGAGCTGGATTCCACAATCGTAAATCCAGGCCTCAGGGCCCCTGAGGCTTCAGCGTTCGCGATCATGCGGAGGGCGATTCGGTCCTTATAACTTCCACTTGGATTGAGATACTCCAGTTTCAAGAGAACCTGCGCCTTCACGCCTCGCGTCACCCTATGAAGCCTCAGCATCGGTGTCCTACCTATCAGCTCAAGAACGCTATCTACAACTCTCATCTTCATCCCACTCCTTTGTAAGACCCTCAATCTTTTAACCTTTACATCTTATGAATTCACTAGCCCAGAAACGTTCCGAATAGACTTCCCAATCGACGTTTCCATTAGAATTAACGGTGTTACGCGATTTTCAGTCGATTTTACTCAATCACAAAAAAAAATGTTTCTCACTCACCTCAATCCTCACCACTCTTCTTTTCTGTTTCAGCTGAAGCCCAGACATTGAAAACACTAAAAGGCGTAAATTTCTCCTAAAGATAATTCGAATAATTACCTATTATGGAGGTAAACGAACGAAGTTTTTCTGTAAATATTAGGACAGGTCGAACAAATTCATGACAAAAGAACTGATGTCGAAACCAGTACCGACGTTTAAGTGTACGCTAATGGGTTTCGCAAGAGCATAAAGTTAAATACCGTTCTCACAGACTATTTTTAGAGTCATTTATGAGTAGCAGATTTAAACTAGAAGTCTTGCTCACATTAACCGTCACGTCAGTGGTGAGCATATTGCTACTGACGACCATGACTGCGAGAGCCCATAATCAGTTATACCCAATATGGAACACCACCTGGGGCGACACAGGCTATGATTACGGCTTAGGTGTGGCTGTGAGTGGTGACATCTACTTGGTGGGATCGACAGATTACTTTGGCGCCGGAGATGCGTTTTTGGCGAGGTATGATGGTGGGGGGAATCAGTTGTGGAATACCACTTGGGGCGGAGTAGGAAGCGATTCAGGATCAGGTGTGTC
>JAZFSF010000057.1:0-2181 GCA_036446055.1 Bathyarchaeia archaeon
CCTATCATTCAGTGCACGCTAATATCTAGGTTTTTAGTTTAATACTGCTTTTTCGTTTTTTAAAATGCTTATTTGTTCTTGAAGACCCATGAATGAAAAACCCCAACGGAGAATAAAACCAGCGATAATGATGATTATGAACTTGTACACTTTAAAATAATCAATAAAGGCCCTTTCAGAAGTTTGCGCGCGTGTTACTGAATCTCGCTGAGGTCGCCGTGAATCCGTTCTATTGCAGCGATCACAGCTTTCTTATCGATACCACAAGCCTCACAAATGGTCTCTGTCAACGCCCACCCCCTAGGAGGGCATCCAGCCACGTAAAAGCCACGGTCCTTAAACTCTTTCACGCATCGACCCATAACGACAGTCTTATCTGGGACAGTTGGCACATCTTTTTGCATCCCCATAAGGACTACGAGACCGTTCAAAGCATCGACGAAGCCTGCCGATCGGATGTAAAAGAGGGGGCTCTGGAGTTCTCCTTCGCAGGCACTGCAAGCTTTCTCGTCGAGGAGAAGGACGCCGGGATACCGTTCTGCGAGGGCTTTCTGGGGATCCAGAAATCTCTTGGCTACGCTCGCTATCTGTTCACCTAGAACCTCAATCTGCTGCAGGTCTGATATGCCCAAGCCCTTTTCTGAGGCCAACTCCAACTTCAGGATCTTGGAAGGTTCAAAGCCCATCACTTTGGCGCCGACAGAGTCCGCTGCTACTGGGTCTTGGCTGGCAAGGATGATGTTCATGTTCTCTGAGTCTTCTTTTGACCACAAGCCGCCCAATCCGACGAGGCCATCAACGACTGTGAAGTCTGGTTTGACCACCGTGTTTAAGTCGATTATCGCCCGCTCTAACCCTAATCTGTGGGTCTTCTTTTTCTCCATGCTGGGCATGACCCCCTTCATATTCTTGAGGCTGAGGGTCACGATGGTTCTGCTGTGAACCTTCAGGACAGGCAGACTGATGATCACATCGCTCTCGAAGGCCGTCTTGGCTATCTTCACCTTATCCATGACATAGTGGTTTGGTATCTCAACTTCGATCACTGCATCTCGGTTGAGGTCGATGAGGTCAACGCCCAACCTCTCTGCTACGTCCCTGGTTCCCGAGAGCTTGAAGGCCTCTAACGTGTCAGTTCTGGCGCTTGCGTAATCATACCCATAGGCGCTGCCCTCACCTATGACAACCCGTGCAGGCCTCTCCTCCAGCACCAGTCTGGTGACGGCTTCAGTCACCCGACAATCCGTGGTCACGCCCGCACCAGACTCGCTGGGCCTCACAAGATTGGGCTTGACGAGGACGCGACTCCTCCTCTTGACGATCTTTCCAAGGCCCCCCGCCAACTCCACGGCCTCCCTGACGGCGGCCTCCACCGTCCGTCCACGTCTCTTCACAATAGAAACGATACTCAACCCAATCACCAAATCCCAATTTAACGTTTATTTTTTTTCTATAAAGCGATTACTTAATGTGCATATGCATGTATGCCGGTTATTTAGGTATTTGTCAAGTTTCCGGGCGGTATTCTCCGTGGCCCTGTTTAAAACCTCGTTTTCCACATCACGAAAAACAAATGCATAAAGACCAAGTGTAAAGCCCGTTGATTAAGGTGGACGTGTGAAGCGTCAATACTTCGATTGCGCGCGCGCTAACATGTATAATTGCTTCAAGACTTAAGAACGATTGCTAATGTTTACTTGTATCAAAAAGAAAGATATTTATGAACCTAGCTAGCCCTAAATGGAAGGATATGTTACAATGGAAAGTAAGAACTTGATAATTACTTTTGTCTGGATATTTGTACTCATTATTTCTGTTGCATTATTCTGGGTTGGAGAATCATATGTCGCTGGCATTGGGGGACCGTTTATTGCTTCAGTTGGTCTCTTCATCATCGCTCTAATATTTAGTGCTGTTGTGTTAACAAATGAAAAAAGCTAGCTAGCTTATTGAAGGATAACAGCCACTCCCAAACTTACATCGCAGATGTTACATCATATCGGGGCGTGATTTTGACGTGGATTTACCGGTAAATCTTGATTTTTAGAAGTATATATCACGGATTACAGTCCTGAAGTTCGTGCTATGGAATCATTATTTTATGGGTGTTTGGATTTAGAAATAAAAATCATCCTTAATCCACAGTTATGACTACATTTCCTTTTTTGTGTCCTTTGTCGA
>JAZFSF010000058.1:0-2565 GCA_036446055.1 Bathyarchaeia archaeon
CTTCTTTCACACGTGGAATCAGAAGGGATCTTGCGTCAGGGATCGCGTTTGGTTTATACTTCATCCTAAGTTATGTATCAGTGACATTCTACATGTCCGCATTGAGAAGGTTGAATTTGAAGTACGACCCAGGTGTGGACTTTCGCTTCATTGTTCCTCGACGCCGGGTTCCCTCATCCATACGAAGTAGCCCTCATGACTTTTGTCCTCGCCAATGATTTAACAAGTTACGTAAAAGACGCATTAATACACGTGATGGCAGCTTTCTGTCAACTTAAAATGGTCTCTACGGACGAATATGACTCGGTAAGACTTTTAACAGGGTCACAGTCTCAAACATCGACCACTAAGACGCTTACTAGTAATGTGAAATCCGACAACGATTTTACCCAGTGATTTATATGGACTCTTTACCGGGATTCACGCCTTTACACTGTCTTTTTTTAGTTCTTTGAGGAACGGTACTATCGGAAGGCAGAGTGCAAAGAAGATGGCTGAGGCGTAATATGGAAAGAGAGTCCCAAGGGTCTCCCACAGGTAACCACCTATAATAGGCCCCACAGTGAACCCTAGCATAATGCCCGCTTGGGTGATTCCAGAGGACACACCTCGTCTTGTGACGGGGACACGCTCCATCAGCAAGGTTAAGGAAGATGGCCACGTCATGGACCAAAGGCCGTTGATTGCCATCTGAAGAGGTAAGAGTAGCACGAAACTCTGGACGGTTGTCCAGAGAACGAAAAGAACCGGGATAACTGCAAAACAGGCAGTGATAAACCGTTTCCTTCCCACCTTTTCAGCTAAAACTCCCGCGGGGATCTGGGTAAGAATAGTCGTCAACCCAAAGCCTACAGAGATGAATAAGCCCACTTCGGCAGTTGATACATGAAAGCGTTCTGTTAGATAAATCGGTGTTATAGCACTCACGGTACCCATTCCTAAGCCCGTGAAAAAATTAAGGAGGAAAAAGGCAAACAGGGAGCGAAAGAACGCAAAGTCGAGTCTGACTCTCGCGACCTGGTTTTCAACTCTCTCGTTGACCTCTTGTCTTGGTGGCTTGGGCAGCAATAAGCCAGGTACCAAACAAAAAATATAGAGGACGGTCGCCACGTAGAAGACCGCGTTCCAACCATACTCGCTTTCTAATACTCCGCCGAGAGTGGGACTTATGAGGCTTCCCAAAGGAAACGCAAGGTTCATAATACTGAAAACTCTTATTCGCGTCTCTACCGACGTGTAATCCGCAACAATTGCCATTCTGGATGGCATGTACAGAGCAAAGGCAATGGCGTACACGATTCCCCACGGAATTAGCTGTTCCCACTGACCCGTAAATGTGTAGAGTAACGGAGGAGAAATGGCGAGAACTATGCTCACGACGATTATTTTTCGTCTGCCATAGAGGTCGGAGAGGACTCCACTGGGAATTCGTAATAAGGTGCCTGCTAATCCGGTTATCGAGATCAGGAAGCTGACCTGAAGCACCGTCGCTCCCAAACTCTGGACGTAGAGGGGCCACAAAGAATTCGTGAGATTCATACCTAGCGACATGATTGTATTGATTAAAAAGAGCAGAACGAGTTCTCGATGCTCTAAGAATACACTGAGTCGCTTTGAAACCAAGGCAAACAACAGCTATTGGGAACGATTCAACACAGTTAAAAAGAAATCGTCCGGTATCCATGGGATTCTAAAGACCGGGGCACCTCCCATACAAGACCCAAAACTACTTCACGGGAGAATATCCTTTGAGAACTTATTTCTTATAAGAGATAGACTTGATGACATAATATGCTGATGAACTCTATTCAATCATTTACATTCGTAACTACTTGTAAGACTTACTACACTATAAACATATAACGTTAGAAACAGTAGCTAACTATCAGAAAAAGCGTCTGTGTAAAAAACGGTTTCACGCTAGCTATGCTGTAGAGGATTAGACTTTGTTTGACGACGTTTTTGCTTTTGTGAAAAAACAGAAAAAAAACTTCAAGATGATAATTGTTAGGGATTTCTTAATTTTAGCTTCAGGTAGACGTACACAACTTCGAGTACAAGTAGTCGGATACGAATCCATCTTTTTGAAACGTTTGGGAGCTTCATCCATTGAGATTGGGTTAATCAACAGCGTTATGTCATTGGTAAGCATTCTTTTCTCTGTTCCTTCGGGATGGTTAACGGATCGTGTTAAAAATATAAAGAAAATGTACGTCTTAAGTTCAGGTCTTGGGATTATTAACTATCTGGCAATGGCTCTAACGAGTAGCTGGCCTATTTATACGGTAGTTAACTTCTGGCGAACGATAGCAGATCGGTTGAATATGCCGGCGAAAACAATTCTTGACATCGATTCTCTCAGTAATATAGATCGTGTGAGAGGGTTGTCCGTTCACCGAACAATAACGGCCGTAGGCGGTATAGGTGGACCAATCTTTGCAGCGTATATTCTTACTTCTTTTGGTGGATTGAATAATGTCGATAGCTTTCGATATTTGTTTCTTTTCCAGTTTTTAATCAACGCAGTGATATTTCTGGTTATGTGGAGAAAACTGGATGACGTGC
>JAZFSF010000059.1:0-2404 GCA_036446055.1 Bathyarchaeia archaeon
CCAGTGAGAGAAAAAGAAAGATCAGGTCATTCAATGAAAATAGCATGTTAAACCGTGTTGGTGAGCCAGAAGATGTCGCCAATGTCGCTTTATTTCTTGTATCGGACGAATCCAACTTCATCACTGCTCAAGTAATATCTGTCGATGGGGGAAGGATGAATTTTATTACACATTCATCATAATGGGAAATTATAGATGCTTACGAGAAAAGTCAAAACTATTGTGATACACAGTAGATTTTAAGATTGTTTTCTCTTTGACTTCTTTGAACAGATATAAGTCACTAATTTACTCTAAAAAAAGCTAAGCTCAAAGTGGTAAAGGAAATAGCTAACGCGCGCTTGTTCCATATTCTTCTGAAAGCCTTTGACATGTTCGTTGAAGACCTTTATCTTTTGCTCGAGGATTCTCAACTCCTCATCGATGTCATTATTCTCGTTCTTCATTCTCAACCCACCACTGTGGCGTGACATTGGGGCTATGTTCTCACCCATTCCCGTTCCGGGTAGGATCGGGATCCAGTCATCGCCATAAAAAGCAGGTATGAAGAAAAATAAAGAGTGTAACTAAACATTCACGGGTGGTGGAGCTTGGGCAGACCTTAAATTGGGCCAGTAACGACTCATGTTCTCCGTTCGTCGTGGTGGTCTACATATCATGTCTAGTAGAGCAGACCGTCCAGAATCCACAGACTTCTTAGCCCGCTTTATAGCTGGAATAATTTCATCAGGCTTCTCAACTCTTTCACCATATCCTCCCAACGCTTCAGCGACATCAGCGTAGTTCCCAGAGAGACGCACATTGCCACTAATGCTAAGGTTATTATTAACTATGGTCAGGATAGGTATTTTCTCTCTCACCGATGTCTCAAAGTCCAAGCCAGTATAACCGAATCCCCCATCGCCAGTTACCTGTATGGCCAAACACTCCGGTCTGGCGAGCTTAGCGCCCATCGTCAAACCCATCGAGCTGCCAAGACCACTATGGCCCCCCCAACCAAGGTAGCCTCTCGGAGTTACTGCCTCCCAAAAAGGACACAGATGATTCCGCGCACTCCCAGGTTCATGGGTGATGATCGTATTCTTAACATCCACCGCGTGCATCAGATCCCAGTAAACCCTGAGGGGATTTATTGGAACCTCGTTCGATGTTAACAATGGCATCCACTCCTTCAGGAACTCCTTTTTTACCTTCCCTATCTCGTTCACCACTGCCTCGTTCTTTCGGCCTCTAGTATTGGTCTGTTTCTTGACTTCCTCGATTGCCTGCCTCAAAACAAGCTTCGCGTCACCAATTATGACGTAGTCGGAAACTTGAATCCTGTTGATGTAATGCTCATCCACATCTACCTGAATAATGACCTTGCCTGAGATTTCAACTCCGGCACCCCTTTGTAGGCTGGCTCCGATGCAGAATACTAGATCAGCCTTACCCAAGAAATGCGCAGCAGCCTGCGGTCCGGTACGTCCTCCATGGCCAACAGACAACGGATGATTCTCTGGAAAAACGCTTTTACCTTTCATTGTGGTCATCACGGGCGCTTGGAGGAGCTCCGCAAACTCCCTGAGCTCATCCCATGCCTCCGCGTACAATGTTCCCTCACCTGCATAGATGAGCGGGTTCTTAGCATTTAATAAGGCCCTGACCGCTACTTCAACATCGTGTGGGTTACTAGGTGTCGTCCATCTCGGAACTGGGGTGTAACTAAACCTATCGTCGGGAAACTCTTCGGGAGTTACATCGTGAGGTAATACGAGAACTACAGGGGAAGACCTTCCGTTCCTCAAGTAAGTGAAGGCTCGTCTCATAAGTTCTGGAACTCGATAAGCATTGCTTATGGTCTCAACCCACTTTGTTACCTTAAGGTAGGTATGTTTTGGATCATAATCTTGAGTTCCTTGCTGGCCTACTCTATCCCGCACAGGTGCTCCTCCGAGGATCAACACTGGAACATTGTCTGAGAAGGCTTGTGATATCCCAGAAAAAGCGACTCCAGCCGTTTGTCCACCGCCGATTATGGCTACACCGTTTGGTCTTCCGTTTGTTACTCGGGTAAAGCCATCTGCTATATTGACTACAACCCTCTCACTCCTTGGTAGTATCGTCCTAATTCCCGCATCAGCACAAGCTGCAATGAGACTATCAGACGTTCCGCCATCTGGATAACAAGTCACCCACTTTACTCCTTCAGCTTTGAGTATATTTGTTATAGCTGTTTGACCTTTCATTCAAAAAAACTCCTAATTCTCCTTTCATTTACCCTTATCGACCACTTTTCTTTTATATCCTTCCCTCTTGAAAGGCAGGATGACATCACCATATATACAAGGAGCAAGATAATTCTCCTCTTAATTTTAGACGAAATCGCATCAGTTTATCCCAAGTTGAAAATGCATTAAAACAA
>JAZFSF010000060.1:0-8056 GCA_036446055.1 Bathyarchaeia archaeon
GGTTAGAAGGCACATCGTACTCTTTTCCCATCACGTAGATCTTGACTTTAGATTCTGCTAAACCCTTTTCAACCATTCTAGATCACTCTCACAACATCCCCATTCTCAAAACAGGTTCCAGAATTCAGCTCAACTAACTCCTAGTAATCTGAACTTGGCATCTTCATTATCTCCTCGTAGGTGAAGACGGGGCCATGCTTGCAGACGTAGATGTGCCCAATGTTACATCTTCCACATTTACCAATACCGCATTTCATCCTATTCTCTAAAGTCGAAATTATATCTCTGCTCTTGAATCCCCAATTTGAAAGGGTCTGTGCTGAAAGCTTTATCACGATTTGAGGTCCACAGACAAATGCCAAGCAGTTTTTTGGTGAGATATTTAATTCCGTAAGTATATTTGGCACGTATCCAATTCTCCCATCCCAATCAGGCGTCTCACCCCCGGGATCAACAGTCAAAACAACGTCTACACCATCCATTCTATCCCATCTCTTGAACTCTTTCTTGTAAGGGATATCCGCAATCGACTTAGCACCATACAGGATGGTTATCTCACCATAGCTCTTCCGATCATCAAGAACATGATGAATTAGAGAACGAATCGGAGCCATTCCGATGCCTCCAGCCACGAATAAGAGATTTTTTCCTTTCGGCTCCCCACGAAGGAAGTCGTTGCCGTAGGGTCCTCTCAAGCCAATCCTGTCCTCAACACAAAGCTCATGTAAAGCTTGTGTTAGAACTCCCAAACGCTTAACGCTTATCTCGATCGATCCTCTTTGAGATGGAGGAGAGGAGATCGCGAAAGGTGCCTCACCATAGCCAATGACTGAGGCCAAAACAAAGTTTCCAGGCTTAAAAGAAGTGAAGGAATCAACTACTTCATGTTCCTCTAAAGCAACGCGGAAGGTGGTTATGTCCGGAGTCTCTTCTCTCATCCAAATTATCCTACCATTGTAAGGCTTGTAGATGCTCTCCTCAACTCCATCAACTCGACTTCCTACTCTAGCGTTCATTTAGGAATCTCCACGCCTCTATATTCAGAGATGCCTGCCTCTGCCTCTGAAACAATCTTGAAGATATCGACCTTGCTAGGACAATAAGTCTTACATCTGCCGCATCCAACACAGAGGGCTTCATCTAGGTTCTTCTTGAAGTACACGAACTTATGGTACACCCTATTCCTAAACCTCTTATGCGGCTGATCCCTTGGATTGTGGCCTGAAGCATGTTTCGAGTAAAGCGCAAACTGGCAAGAGTCCCAAAACCTAAGCCTAAACAATCCCTCGTCTTGGATATCAAAGCAATGACATGTGGGGCATAAGTACGTGCATATCCCACACCCGATGCACTTTCTCGCCACTGTCTTCCAGTAGGCTGAATCGAAGTTGTCATCCATGACTTTGAACGTTTCATCTAGATTCAACCTCTTTGTAATCATTTTCTCAGCCTTCTCCCTCAGTTCAAGAGCCTTCTCATCATGGCTTGACGTTGCAAGGACTCCACATTCTAATAGGCTTATAAGTGCCTCACCCAACTCTGAGACGGCTTCAATGAGATATGAGCTACGATCGAGCTTTGTCAACATCATATCCACATTTTTCTTGTGGTGGGGTCCAAGTCCACCTCCTAGAGACGTACAAAAACATGATGACTTAGGGGTATTACAGGCGAGGCCGATTAAAACCGCGTCGCCTCTTCTTTTATTGTAATGCGTATCCGCGTAGTCCCAATTGAAGAGCTTGTCCAAGTGCTTTATCGCCATAGCATCACAAGGCCTTACACCTAAAAAGACCCTCTTAACTGCCTTGGGAAACGTTTCCACTACTGTCTCGTCATCAGTGAACCTAAGTATCTCCTCCCTCATTGGGAAAAGGAAATCCTTGGGACTGTTCTGAGCGTTGCTATACTCCCTAACGAACTCAGACCCCTTCTCTACGACGCCGTAGAAGACTCTATCCGCCTTTATCGTGGGCGCGATCACGGCATACCCGTGCTGAATGAGAGCAGAAACAAACTGGTTGAGGCCCTCATCGTCAATTACCTTTTTCTCCGTGACCATGCTTTCACCCTACTTGATGAATTCATCGGGGTCTTCCTCGCTGAAGACTGCGAGTAGAGGTTTTTCACTCGGGTTTCTACCCGCCTCGTATCCAAATAGCGTAGCCACATCTTTGATGGCCTTCCTATTCAAGAGGTGCAATGGTATGTCGACAGGGCAGACCCGGTCGCACTCCATGCAGCCTGTACATCTTCCCGCTAAATCAAAGGCCCTCATGAGCAGCCAAAGGAAGTTTCCTTTGATCGATGGCGTTGATGGTACGTATTTTGGCAAGTTCTGATCTGTGAAGCATTCAACACAGTAACAAAGAGGGCATACTTCTCTGCAAGCGTAACAACGGATACACTTCTCCGCCTCCTCCTTCCAGAATCTAAGCCTTTCCTCAACAGACATCTTCTCCACATCCTCGACTTCAGAATAGTCAACGCTATCCACGTCAAACTCTCTAACGTCGACTCTCTCATTAGCTATAAGAGAGTCGTAGAGCAGTGGCCTATGATCTCTACAAAGCTTACACTTCAGAAGCAGATTCCCTTTCTCATCTCTTTGACCTGAACAATCCACGCCTAAGACTTTGATCTTGTCTCTTACGATCTGTCCCTCTTGTAATAGCGCTACAATCGACTTAACATCACACCCCTTTGAAACGATGGCGACTCTGCTTTCTCCATCGTCGATGGTTTTCTTTAGAAAAGATGCCAGATTATGGATACACCTATCGTTCCAAACGAGTTTCTCAACCTCTTCAGGGCAATCTATGAAGACAGGGCAAACGGATCCATCAGTTTCCAACTCATAACCGATGACGTAATCCGCCTCTTTGGCCTCTAAAAGACTCCTCGAAATTTGCCTGATTTTATCAGTCATATCGTTTGTTTCTGAAGCCCGCATCCTTTTAGGTCTCCCCCTCTATAAAGAGCCGGTTTGGACCGAGCTGTCTAATTTCCTCAGTGGCCTTTCTTACCACATCGGCCCATTTGAAACCTTCAGAAGCTGAGACCCAGCTCATTTGAAGCCTTCTGGGATCCATCCCCATAAATTCTATGAGGCGCCTCAACACCGAGAACCTCCTTCTCGCTTTGTAGTTACCATTTACGTAGTGGCAGCTTCCAGGATGGCAACCTGAAATCAAGACACCGTCTATACCTGTAGCAAAGGCCTTTACCACGAAGTGTGGTTTAATCCTGGATGTGCATGGAACCCTTATGATGTTTATGCTGGGTGGATAGATCAGCCTGGACGAGCCGGCAAGATCCGCGCCGGCGTAGGAACACCACTTGCAGAGAAAGCCGATGATCTTTGGCTCCCAATCGATGCTACTGAATTCTTTTTTCCTCATAGCGTGTTCTCACCAGTTGATAGCAGTCATATTGAAGTCAATATCGCTTGAACTTGAAGCCTCTGGGTTGCCTTCGTCTCCCATCACCGCGTTCAATTTCTCCCAATGACTTCGATCATTTCAAAGACCTGCCTATCTGTCAGATTCTTCAGCCGTATAGCCCTACAGATGCAAGAAGAAACACAAGCCCCACAGCCCTCGCAAAGGACTTCTATGACATCAACCGTCCCCTTTTCGGGGTTGAGTGCTAAGGCATCGTATGGGCAGGCCTCGACACACACGCCACACCCCATGCATAATCCTTCTTCAATTGTCACAGTTGTAGGCTCTTTGTAAAGAAAGTCTCCTGAGAAAAGAGCTATAACTTTGCTAGCTGCACCACTGGCTTGAGCTACAGTTTCTGCTATATCCCTAGGTGCTTGGGCGCAACCAGCCAAATAGTATCCGGCTGTTAAGCTCTCAACTGGTCTGAGCTTAGCATGGGCCTCGCTGAGGAAGCCATATTCGTCAATGTTAAGTCTTAGGCTATCAGCTAGCTCTCTCACTCCTTGACTTGGGACGATGGCAGTGGCGAGTACTACTAGATCAGCAGCTATCTCGACCTTCCTTGAGGTTAGAGTGTCCTCTCCCCAGACGATCATCTTATCGCCTTCTTTGAAGACTTTTGAAACCCTGCCTCTAAGGTATATTGCGCCATACTCTTCCATCGTCCTTTGGACGAATTCCTCGTAGCCCTTACCGCCAGCGCGAATATCTATGTAAAAGACGTAGGCTTGGCCGTTAGGCACTTTTTGCTTGTAGAGGAGGGCGTGCTTTGCGGTGTACATGCAGCAAATCTTAGAGCAGTATGGTACGCCCTTCTCCTGGTTTCTGGACCTGACGCATTGGATGAAGACTATCTCTTTGGGGATCTTGCCGTCGGAAGGTCTTCGAACCTCTCCATATGTTGGACCTGAGGCGGAAAGTATTCTCTCGAAGGTAAGGCCGTCGATCACATCCATGTTCTTCCCATATCCATACTCTTGACCCATCTCTAGAGAATACGGGTCATAGCCCGTTGCTAATATGATAGCTCCCACCTCCTCCGTAATGTACGATTCTTTCTGGCTGAAGTTGATGGCTCTCCTCTTACCACACACTTCTACGCACTTGTAGCATTCAATGCAGTGATCCATGTCAATTTCATATGTTAGAGGAACCGCTTGTGGGAAGGGTATTGAGATGGCCTTCTTCGTCGTCAGGTTCATTTCCCACTCATTCGGTATCTCCACTGGGCAGACATCAGCGCATTCCCCACACCCGTCGCAGACCTCCTCGTTAATATATCTAGGCCTCGCCCTCACCTCAATTTTGAAGTTACCTATGTAGCCAGAGGCTTTAGTAACCTCAGAGCAGGTACGGATCTTTACCCTTGGATGTTGGGAGATCTCCACCATTCTCGGAGTGAGAATGCACTGGGAACAGTCTAGCGTCGGAAAAGTCTCCGAGAGCTGGGCCATGTGACCTCCAATGGAGGACTTCTTCTCCACTAAAACAACCTCGTATCCACTGTTGGCTACGTCTAAAGCCGCTTGGATCCCACTTATTCCTCCACCAATCACCAATGCCCTCTTTGTTACTGGGACGCTGATTGGGGTTAAGGCTTCGTCAAGTCTCACCTTCTCAATAGCCGTATTCACGATCTTTATCGCTTTTTTCGTGGCCTTCTCCATGTCTTCGTGGACCCAGCTACACTGCTCTCTTATATTCGCGATTTCACATGCATAGAAGTTGATGCCTGAGGCCTCACCAACACCTCTGAAGGTGACCTCGTGGAGGGTTGGTGAGCAGGCGGCTACTACTATTCTATCTATTTTTTCCTCTTCAATCCACTTCTTTATCAGGTTCTGCCCTGGTTTAGAGCAGAGGTATTTGTACTTCAAGGCGTGGACCACGCCGCGATATGATTTGGCGGCTTTCACAACCTTGTCCACGTCCACGGTTCTAGCTATGTTCAACCCGCATTCACAGACAAAGACGCCTATCCTCTTCGTTGCAGCACTCTCCTACTCGATTAATCCTTTTGCTTTGAGAAGGGGTCTGGGGTCTACGTAGTGTTGGTCTAAGCCGCAGAGTTCGCTGAGGCCCAGGGCCACTCCTATGATTTGGGGGAAGTAAAGGATTGGAATTTCAGTAAATCCTCTATACATTTCCTTTATCTCACCTTGATTATAGTCTAGGTTGAAGTGGCATAAGGGGCAGCTAACTAAAACAGCCTCTGCCCCATTTTTCATCGCTGAGGTCAATATGATGTGAGCTCGCTCAATCGTAACCCTATTAGAGCTAACCGCCAGATAGGAGCCACAACACTCGTTCCTATAAGGAAAATCGGTTACAATGCATCCTATGCTCTTGGCGAGGTCTTCAAGAATTTGAGGATTTTCGGGGTTATCGAGTTGGATAATTTCATATGGTCTAAGTAGGAGACAGCCATAGTAGGGAGCTACTGTTAGTTCCTTGAGTCTAAACTTTATCCTTTCTTTTATGGCTTCAAAGCCGATCTCGTCCCTCAAAACCTCGAGTAAGTGGAGGACCCTGATGTCGCCTGTATAGTTCTCTTCGATGAAGCTGTTTATCTTATCCCTTTTCTCGGCATCCTCCTTAACGATTTTATTGCTTCTCTTGAGAATGTTGTAGCAGAAGGCACAAGTCGTTACTAATTTGTCTCCCTTCTTCCTTGCACTCGCTAGATTCCTTACTGGGGCGAGGAGATTCATGATGTTATCAGTTACAAGAGGTGGCACAGCTCCACAGCATACCCAGCTAGGAAGCTCCTCTAACTCAACCCCAAGTGCAGTCGCTACCGCTTTTGTGGAGTCATCTAGGTTCTTAGCCTTTGTGCGAAGGCTACACCCAGGATAATATGAGAAACGCGTTCCACACACCACCTATGAACTTAGCTTTCGGAAGCAGCTCACCAAGGCAAGTTGTGGCACTTTTGCTAGTAGGCTTGGCGAAATATTTGAAGGCGAGATATGGTCAATACCCCTTCTTAACACGAGGGCTCTCAATGCTTCCATGATAGCGGCTAAGCTGATGCCTCTAGGGCATCTAGAGGCGCAGGTCAAGCAGGAGCTGCAAAGCCATATGGTTCTGGCTTTCAACACCTCCTCTTCTTGACCCAGTTGGATGAGTCTAATAGCTTTGTGGGGCTGGATATCCATCATGGACGATATAGGGCAACCAGCTGAACACTTGCCACAGACGTAGCATGAGAGTATATTCTGTCCACTGAGTTTCTCTACTTCACTGATTAACTTGCTTCTAACTACATCGGCTGAAAGCTTGATCTCTGTGACTGGCCTGTTGCCTTCAAGCAGTGTCCTGTCAGCGGGTGACTTAAACTGAGAAAGACTCTTTAAAAACTCCAGTCTCTCAAGTTCAACCAAGCCTTTTTTGCTCAGATGGAAGAACCTGCCCTTGCTGTACACCTCATTGTTTTCTTGAAGAGCCCTAATATACTTGTCAATAGTAGGCCTAGACAATCGCGTTTCCCTGCTTAACTCGATTTTACGTTTAGGGCCAACTTGAAGGGCCTTCCTGATCTCCATCGCGTTTTCTCTTGCGACGTGCTCCTGCAGCCAGTTCACAGTCCTCATAAGTCAACAACGATATTTTGTAAACCCACTTTTACATAAATCTTTGCTTCCTCGAAAGATAAGCCAGCTATTTGAGCACCTATTATCTTCCCCATTTTTCTTCAAGTTCTAAAATATGGCTGAAACAAAAAAGATTAAGTTGGGAGCAGTCGACGCTTTCATTCACATTGGTTACTGGGTCGCCTAAGGCTTTCTACGTGTTTTAACGACTTCCAGCCACAACTCAACATAAATCCCCATTAAGAATATATTCTCTTACAACTATACCTACGTGAATGACTTACGAGGTTGGGTAACTTTGGGCGACACTTCGAAATCCATCACTAACAACTGGAAGGCGTTATTGATTAAAAGCTTCCTAGTGGGAACGGCCGTCACCGCAGTAGCATTTTTTTTACTTCAGGACATTCAAGAAGAAATTTCCCAAACATACATTAAATTGACTGTGCAAACTCTGGCCTCTTGTATTATTGGAGGGGTTATAGTAGGTGTGATTCTGCCCGTTGTTTCTTTTCGAGCTGTGGGCTTCCACGCCTCCTTATCGGTCGTCGTTGGGTTTGTTATATATTTCCTCATTTACCGCTTAGTTAGTCCCCCTCTCTTTCCCAATCTTTATTGGGACATCGTATCCAATTTTGCTGGTTCTTGTATAGGAGGCTTTGTGGGCGGCATAGCTGGAAATGAGGGAAAGAGGCTGATTAGGCTAATTTGACTCTATCTCAATAGTTTGGATTAACTGGATTCACTGAATTAAGTTCCTTGGATGAGAATCATAAACCTGTAAGTATCGTGTTCAGATCTAGCCAATTCTATGTAACTCCTTTCTGAACTCAAGCATTGGTTGCATAGATAGGGATGATTGGTTAACTATTTTTTAGAATAACTATTTCGCTACTTGTTATATTTAATAAATAAGCATTAGTAGAATACTTATTTTGTATAATGTGAAGTACGATGATTAGCCTGTTAGAAATTGCTGAAAGAATAAGAAATGGTCAGAAAATGGACCATAAGGAG
>JAZFSF010000061.1:0-3788 GCA_036446055.1 Bathyarchaeia archaeon
TATCCTGGGAGAGTTGGAGAGAGCTTGTTAACCACTATCTTCGAAGAGATATTTTGTGGGTCAATCCTCTTTGAAAAACACTATAGCATCAAACCTCGATTCTATTTTGGCAACGGTCTGATTACTAAGGAAAAACGAATTGTTTCTACGAAAATCTTAGACGACCTCGCGTCACTCATAGGACAAAACCGTTTTGGCATCGCGACTGGCAGACCCTATCAACTGACCAAACACACACTGGGGAACCTCTTGGACAGCTTCGACAGAAAAGCTTCAGTTTTCATAGAAGACGTGTTAGAAGCACAGAAAAATGAACAGGCTATAGGGAAAGAAATTGACCTTACAAAGCCGAATCCCTTTTCCTTAATCCAATCATCTGAAGGCTTAAATCCCTTCAACAAGGCTGCATATATAGGAGATTCTGCGGAGGACGTGATCATGGTTAAGAAAGCAGGTAGACCAGATAACCGCTTTTTATCGGTGGGCGTTTATTCGACATCCAGTTTTAGGGAAGACCTTATCTCCAACTTCATCGAATTAGAGACCGATGTTATCCTTCCCTCGATTAAAGAATTGGCAGGTTTAATTAAGAATTATGGGCTGATGAAAAAATGAGAGTAGGAGAGATATCTCGGAGTACAAAAGAAACCCAAATCGTCCTCACTGTAAATTTGGATGGAGTTGGAAACGCCACGATTCATTCCGGCTTAAACTTCTTCGATCATCTCGTAAATAGCTTTACTACCCACAGTTTGATCGATATCGATGTGAACGTAACGGGCGACTTGAAACACCATTTGATAGAGGACGTAGCCCTCTGTTTGGGTGAAGCCCTCAGAAAGGCCTTGGGCGATGGATCGGGTATAAACCGCTTTGGATATGCCATCGTTCCAATGGACTGTTCACTAGCAATCGCCTCTGTCGATCTTGTGAAAAGACCGTTCTCGAAAATCAATTTAAAAATTGAGGGAAAAGCCATCGAGGACACCGCTAGGGAAGACATAATCCACTTCTTGGAGACCCTGGCTACTTCCATGCAAGCCAACGTCCATGTCTGGGTTCTCTACGGAAAAAATGATCATCACAAGGTTGAAGCGGCTATCAAAGCCCTTGCATTATCCATGAGGCAGGCTGTAGCCGTCGATCCGAGAAGGAAGAGAGTTCCCAGCGCTAAGGGAGTAATGTAAACCGATGAAGGTTTTCCAACAAGTGAGTGGACTTTGAACGTCATTCCGGCAATAGATCTCATGAATGGTGCAGTGGTACGGCTCATGAGAGGCGATTCAACAAAAGTAACTAGATATCAACAGTTTGGAACTCCCCATCAAGTAGCTGAAAAATGGGAGCAAGCAGGAGCAAAAACAATCCACATAGTTGACCTCGATGCCGCGAATAGCAATGGAGACAATACACAAGTCATAAAGACCATTATTCAAAGCGTAGGAATTCCCATCCAGCTCGGTGGTGGCATAAGGAGTAGGCAGCGGGCTGAAGAAATGTTCGATCTCGGCGTTACGCGGATAATTTTTGGGACCTTGGCCTTCGAGAAACCCAAGGCTCTCATTTCTCTATTAACGAAATACGGCAAAGACAGAGTCATGGTGGCCTTAGACTATTTGAATGAGCAAGTTATGATCCGTGGGTGGAAGACCAAAACCACGTTTACCATACAAGAAGCTTTATCAAAATTCATCACTCTTGGAGTAGAAAACTTTTTACTTACTTCGATTTCAAAAGATGGCCTTCTCACAGGACCCGACTGCATCACACTAAGAACCATTGTAAACAATAACAGAGCTAAAATATTTGCCGCTGGTGGAATAAGCTCTTTACCAGATTTGAAGTTGCTTAAGGGCGTTGGCGTAGTGGGTGTTGTGGTTGGAAAGGCATTATATGAAGGAAAATTCACGTTACAAGAAGCGATAGCGATAACAAATAACGGTTGAAGAGGTGGAGATGATTTTTGGTGGTTTCGATTAAAGATTTAGATTTCGATAAGGGAAACGGATTGATACCGACAGTCGTTCAAGACGTCACGTCCCGAAAGGTGCTCATGCTCGCCTATGTGAATGCGACATCCCTAAAAAAAACGTTTGAAACGGGGTACGCCCACTATTGGAGCAGATCAAGGAAAACCCTGTGGAAGAAAGGAGAAACATCAGGACATGTCCAGAAAGTCGAGAAAATTTTGGTCGACTGCGACGAAGACACCCTTCTCTTCCTCGTGCATCAAACGGGAAATGCGTGTCATAAAGACCAGAGAACCTGTTTTCACAACGACGTTCTCCATGTCCAGACGTAGCCTCGTCGCAATCAGTAACTTAATTGCTTCCAAACCAATTCCCGAAATCTATCGTCAGCGTCCACCGATAATCCCCACGGTTGATGGGTGAGTGCGTGGGCTTGACACAGGAAAGAAGTTGGTCTTCTTTCTACAATTACACTTCAAACCTGATTTCAATTATAGAAATGATAGAAAAGTTAAAAGCTGTATTACTAGTATTTCATGTGTATCGGTGGTTGATATATGGAGGCTTTTATTTTCATCAATACTGACGCTGGTTTACTCTGGAAAGTGTCTGAAGAAGCGTCAAAGATTGAGGGCGTCAAGATTGCTCGAGCAGTTACCGGCCCATTCGATGTCATCGTATACGCTGAATTTAGGAAAATTGAGGATCTGGGTGTTTTGATAGATGCATTACACTCCATTGAGGGCTTTGCGAAGTCGCAGACTTCAATAACCATGCCTCAAAGCTCGTACACACTAAGTTCCATCTAGGTTCAACTGCATCCTCATTCTTTAATGAAAGAAAGTGTTTCAAACAGTCTACACCATTCATTAGCATGATAACCTCTGACTATTCTGTTAGTGTTCTCACTCTAAGGAGTCTTTAGACTGAAAAAGGGGAATGACGGCTTTCATTTATTATGTCGTTTTTTCGTTTCTATGTTAATTTTAGTAATCACGTCTGTCAATTCTGGAAGGATTCCTTCGATAAGATCAAGATTTTGTAGTACACAATGGCCTCCAATACCCTTTGGATCAACGTAGACCTTGGGTCTATTCCCAAGAAATTCATGAATTTGATCGGCAAATCGCCAGAGCTCGTTGTATTCTAAATCGTGTTCCATGCAAAGCTTATCCACGAGTTGGCCGTACACGATTATCCACCCGTAATAACTTGAACCAATGATTATCTTTGCTGTTTCGAGGGCAAAAGGCGTGGAAAACCGTTCAATCGTTAGACCACATTCGTCGTTAAAGCATTCTCGAAATAAGCTTTCATCAGTCGTTGGATATGATGAATAGAATTTAGTATACCTCTTAAGGTCAAATATCATACGGGCGTGAACACCTCTAACAGGACTGTAAACAACATTTCCCTTCAGAAGGCCAGTATGAAGCAGCATGGTTGTTCCAGGCTGAACTGTACTATGAATAACAACGCCCCGTGGACGCCACTTATTGACGTATTCCTGAACTTGGTTAACAAAGCTCGATGTGAATGGAATACAGATATGCATTAAAGAGATTTTTTCGGGAGTTCCAAAACATCGTTCAGGATCGAGATCAAATCCACTTACATCTCGCCCACATTCTGTGAAGAGCTCGCGTAGTCCCCCACCGATTTCTCCAACTCCAACTATTAAATCAGACAAGAACCTTCACCAATATTTCACACTAATTAAAAAAAGATATCATTCGAATACACATAAATAAGCTTTGAGTAGGTTGAAAAAAGTAGGGGTAACAAAACGTTTAGAACACAGATTTCGTCATGAACAAC